>JAISZB010000241.1 GCA_031269465.1 Clostridiales bacterium
GCCGGCGCGGCGCCGACGGCGGACGGCAGCCCGAGGGCGCCGGCCGCGATGTGGATTTCCGCCCCTGAGATCAACTTTCCGCCATCATGCCCCTTTATTTCCGCAGCATCTGCATTTTCTGCGCTCCTTGAATCGACGATGATCTTCGACGGCTTGATTGGGGAGGATTGAAAATTATTATATGCAGTTAATTATAATCCTTGATAGAAATTGCCATTATATTGAATATATAGCAATATTTTACGATATAAAGATGTAATTAACTGTAATATTATTCTTTAATATACATGTTTTAGCATAAACTATTGTGTGTAATCTATTATCATTAATTTACTTATAATGTCGATAATAGATTCCAAACAGGTTCTAAGGCTTGCCCGTTCATAAAGAAAACGGCTTCCTGAGACTCATGGACGACTAATTGAGATGCAGTATTAAAATCCTCGCACGGGTGTTTCCATACGAAAACGCTATTGTCACCCTCGTATTTAATTACCTCTGCAATAGACATTTCTCTTTACCCTCCTTCGTTAACTTTGGTGAAATTTTGTATTCTCATGTAAAATTAAACAATATTCGCGCTTTTGCCACTGGCAACCCATTCATCAACTTCTGACTTCTTGAATTTCAATTGCCGTCCAATTTTGTGGGCGGTATAGTCTTTTTCTTTATCCAGTTGCGAAGAGTGTCCTTATTGACTCCAAGATATTTGGCGATGTCTTCGAGATTTATCATAGCTATTCCGACGGTTTGCAAAGTGACTGTCATTTTGAGTAATTTTGTCATTAATTCTGCCATATTTATCCATATAATTTATCAAAACATATACAACATCTAAGAATTATATGAGGAATTGATAAGTTTTGCAAAATTAAACATATACTCTCATCAATTTTGAACTTTTCTGCAAGAATTTTATGCTCTTTTGACTGGTTAATAATGTAAATAGAGTTGTCGGAACAGTTCCGATTTATCCAGTTTTCCACATTGTCGTTCATACGCTCATCCTCCCCGATACGGCAACGCATCAAATTTCCATTTTTTATGGAAGATCAAATAGCTATGAAATACAAGCATTAGTTTGTATCGGATATGAAAAATGATGAATAAGCATTTGAATAGTCTTTTTTTGTAAGATGATGGCTTGAAATAATCTCCGAAATACCCTTGACATTACAGTTCTAAGGATTACAGAATATGCTGCAAAGACAGGCTCTATAAGGCCTGAACCCTTAAAAAAGGCGGCGCAAATTAAAAGCGCGCATTATGATGGAGCGCGGGCATTCCTGAAATTCGCTCCTTGTATCCCCATAGCTGAGGCATAAGGCGTTGCGAAGCATTTCCGAATGTTTATGAATTCACCAATTTATACTTTCGAAAAAGCTTCGTTAATGTTATAATGTGTTGTCGCACGAAAAATATCTCCCGTTTTAAAGCGCAAGCTAGAGCTATCAAGTGGCGCCTCTTCCCTATTGCAGGATATGCAACCATCCTAGCGCTGTCACTCTTAACTGCGTCATATGCTTTTAGCCTGTAAAATGCTTATTTATAGCCAAATATGACTGCAACGCATTTAAGACTGTCTGCGCTAGCTGTTCTAAGGCGCATTGCCGCATCCTGCAAACAAGTTGCGCAACGTTTTGGCTGCCTCGTTAAGGAAGGTGAAAATGAGTTGATGCAAAATAATTATTCCTTTCATTTTGATTACGGAGAAGACGAGTCTATTTTAAGCCTGAGGGCGCAAATAATCGAGCTTTTGGAAGCGGCTAAAGACAAGCGTTTCAGAAAGCAAGTGCTGACAGAATTCATAGACGGCTTCAGAGAGTACATCTCCCGCTTCAACAAGGGATTCCAAGCTAGCTTCTCTGTACTGCTTACAAGCGCGTCTCCAGGGTGGTTTCTATTTCCATGCCTGGACAACTCGTGCTATGAGTATAATCTTGCCGCCATAGAGGACGGACTCAGCCTTTTTGCGGAACGAACGAAGGGTTTCCTTCCTCCTAATGAAAACGATATGATAACCTTTGATGAAGTCAATTATATTATAAAGCATACTGAACGAACTATCCCATTTTTGCTGGATATAATAGCTCCCTCCAAAACATTGTTCATTGCGCTGATGAACAATTCCCATGCGGATTATGATGGCGTGCGCATAACGCTGCCAAATGGAGAACTCCGAATTCTATATCTTCTTCGCCCCAGACTAGGAGACTGCAAATATATTTTCGCCTATGAGCTGGGATACTCCCTACAATGGGCCCTCACAGGAAAGCAGGATTCCATGCCCCCGGAATTTGCGGCTTTTAGGGGATCCCAGTCAGTTCTGCGACCTCTTCAAGAACAAAAAGATGATTTCGCTCATACAGTCGCCATGGCGATTTTATGTTCAAGCAAATATGAAAGCTCCGTATTTTTCAAGGATCAAATGCTATTTCTTCCTTCACACCGCAAATTTATCAGAGATTTGACGGAAGCTTATTACAACGGCTGATCGCCGGCTCCCGCCATAAACAGATTTTGGAGCTTGACAGTGTGAAGAAGGTTGTAAAGCCAACCCCCAAAAACTGATAAGATGACGCGAGCTAAAAATGGCGGCATTTCATATTCTGGCACATCTCATGCTACATAATAATATCGTTCTGGCTCATTCACCCTTCTCAAGCTTCGCATCATCAAATGACACATGCCTCCATGGGCTGACTATAGGTTCGTCCAGCAGGAAT
Source organism: Clostridiales bacterium (assembly GCA_031269465.1). GTDB lineage: Bacteria > Bacillota > Clostridia > Lachnospirales > WQUN01 > JAISWZ01. The sequence continues at coordinate 2,727 of JAISZB010000241.1, forward strand.
ACGGCCGCCTTTGCCAAAGACTTGCTGCTGAAACTCGGAAATATGAGCCTGGTAAACTCCTCTTTAAGAAAAGCCGCTGAGAATTCTTTCCAGGCGTCAGCCTTCTGATTCATGAATCGAATCGCCCTATTTATGTTCTTAAGCATGGCGAGGGCTTCCTCCTTTGTCAAGAGCTTGGCATCAGAACCCGTCGTGACCAGAAAAGCCGCATAAGACAGATGTAGGGTTGCAATGCATCTAGAAGGTTCAGCCGATATATTTCTTCCAAGGCGGATGATGCAGCTCTCGCTTGAAAGTCCGCCATCCATCGAGCCGTTTCCAGAGGAGACAAGCGCATTGTTTACCGCCGAGGAAATTGCCAGCATGAGCTGGATTTGGGTTCTTGCGCCTGCATAGATTGACAGCAGGCGCTTTGCGCCTTCCTGATCGCGATATTGATCCAGCATGTAAAAATGCTTTGGAAACTTAGGCTTCTTGCCCTCCTTGGAACGTTGTTGCAGGCCTTTAAAGGTGCATGCGCGAAATGGCGCGGCGATTGCAAGCCCGAATTTCTCTTCATAGGAGATCTGCTTTATTAGCTCAATCTGATCAAATACATAGGAGTTAACCTTCAATTTAATGAAATCTTTATCAACTGTTTTTTTTATCTTTCTTTCCGCGAAATAGTCCTTGATGAAAGAGATGAATTTGGAAAGGTTGTCCATGGCTGTCCCCTTTGCTGTACATTCCGCTTCCCCGTTGGAAATGAAAGGCGACATGCGATTTCGCGGAATGAAACCTGGTTTTCATTAAGCGATTCTCTGGAGGCTGGGGATGCGTTTAAAATCCATTCGGCTTGCAACTGACACGAGTTTTAAAGTTCCGATGCTGAGGCTGTATTAAACTTATGCTTCAATGGCTTCAAAATCGGTGCATTTGACTGCCCATCAGTATATGGCCGCTCATCTCTTGTAGTTATATGATGCCTATCAATAAGGACTTGCGATTATACATACTCTAAATGAGCGTTTGCCTAAGTCAAATAATGGGAACTCGAATTTGAAGGTAATATTGCACAAAACGAAGATTCAGTTTAAAGATGCCATGTGAGTTTTGGAATTGGGAATATTG
>JAISZB010000284.1 GCA_031269465.1 Clostridiales bacterium
CCGGCCGCAAAAAACTCAAGCCTTTAGAGAAGCGCAAAACAATATTGACGGAAAGGAGCATGCGGCTTCCTCCCCATGCCTAAAGGCGGGGGTATCCGCCGCATAACAACTGTGGATGACAGAAGGATTTTTCGCGTTCTTGGAAGACGTAAAGCCCCCAGAAAGCGGGTTCAAGCTTTTCGGATTCGAACATCTCATGTTTCTGGCTTCAATCGCTATAGGCATCGCTGTCATGTGCCTTGCCTACAAGAGGCTTGACCCTAAAAAGCAATCCATAATGATAAAGGCGACTGCGCTTTTGATCCTTTTATTGGAGGCGGTAAAGCAAGGCATAATCTTCTTCTCCTTGCCCGTTTACCCGGTTACCCAGCTTCCTTTGCACCTTTGCGGCTTGTCAATCTTCATCGAGGCCATACATGCGTTCCACCCGACAAAGACTACCGGCGAAATACTCTACTCCTTAGGCGTACCGGGCGCTGTCGCCGCTTTGTTGTTCTGCAATTGGACCATGTACCCCATAGCCAATTTCAACTGCCTCCAAAGCTTCATAATTCATGGGCTTCACATTGGATTTACATTGATGCTGCTTTTTTCGGGGCAGATTCGTCCAAGCTTTAAAAACATCTGGCGGCCAGCCCTATTTTTGCTGGTTGTTGTTCCGCCCATATATTTCCTAAATAAAGCTCTTAATACGAACTTTTTCTTCGTCAACGCCGGCTCCGAAGGCTCGCCTTTGGAAATCCTCATAGACTTGATGGGAAACCCCGGGTTCTTGGCAGGTTTCGCGGGGCTTCTATTCGTTGTTTGGGTTTTAATCTACTTGCCATTTATCATTACAGACTTAAGAAGGCGGTAAATAATTGAAGACACTAGTTATAGCCGAAAAACCCTCCGTTGCGAGGGATATAGCAAAGGTTCTGAACTGCAGCCGCAAGGGAGAAGGATTCTTGTTCTCTGAAGATTACATAGTCTCCTGGGCTATAGGCCATCTTGTATCCCTATGCGATCCAGAGGACTATGATCCGCTTCTCAAGCGTTGGCGCTTGGAGCATCTTCCAATCATCCCAGAAACCATCAAGCTAAAAGCCATAGCCTCTACGAGAAGCCAGCTAGCAATACTCAGCAAGCTCATGAACTCAAACGACACTCAAAGCATCATATGCGCCACTGACAGCGGACGCGAAGGCGAGCTTATATTCAGGTACATCTATAACATCGTAAAATGCAAAAAGCCCTTCAAGAGGCTTTGGATATCCAGCATGACTGACGCCGCCATTAAAGACGGCTTTAACAACTTAAAAAACGGCACAGACTACGACCAGCTGTATCTTTCAGCAAAGTGCCGCTCTGAGGCCGACTGGCTGGTAGGGATAAACGCCTCGCGCGCATTCACCCTAAAGTACAATGTGCTTCTTTCCATAGGCCGAGTACAAACTCCAACCTTAGCCATCATAACTGAAAAGCAGAAAGAGATAGACGCTTTCGTGCCTCAAGCGTATTGGGAGGTCAAAGCTTTCTTCAATCCGCCTGAATACTCCGGCATTTGGTTTGATCCTCAGAGCAAAGAGACTAAGATAATGGACAATGGCAAGGCGGAGGCCATAGCTGCAAAGGTGAAGGGCAAAACCGGCAGCGTCTTGGACATAGAAAAGGAAGAAAAAAGAATACCGCCGCCGCTTCTTTATGATCTCACCGAACTCCAAAGGGACTGCAACAGAAAGTACGGCTTCTCCGCCCAGAAAACTCTGGATGCCGCCCAGGCGCTCTACGAAAAGCACAAAATGATAACATACCCGAGAACAGACAGCCGCTACCTAAGCACAGACATGATCCCAAAGCTAAAATCAGTGCTTTATAAAGTCAATACAGGCCCATATGCTCCATATGCCTCCTACGCCCTCTCTCTATCTCAGCTGCCTGTGACCAAGCGGCTTGTGGATGACGCGAAGATAACGGATCATCATGCGATAATTCCTTCAGAAGCGGCGGTAAACTTATCAGCGCTAGGTTCAGACGAGCTAAAGATTTATGACCTGATAGTCAGACGATTCATAAGCTCTTTTTACCCCGCCTACATATACAATATCATGAAGGTCATAACGGCAGTTGAAGATGAGCGGTTCCTTACCAGAGGAACTTTGGTTGTTCAGCTTGGATGGATGGAGCTTGCGCCTCAATCAGACAAAGAGGATAAGGACTCTGAAAAAGAAGATGAAGAAGAGCTTCCGAATGTGAAGAAGGGCGATCTTGTCACAGTCCAAGACTCAAAGATCTTTTCAAAGAAGACGAAGCCTCCCAAGCCCTACACTGAGGCTACCCTCCTGTCGGCTATGGAAAACGCCGGGCGCTTCGTAGACGATGAAAACCTCAAGGAGCAGCTTAAGGATTCGGGACTCGGCACGCCTGCTACGCGGGCAGCCACCATTGAGCGCCTAATATGCGTAGGCTACATAACCCGCAAAGGCAAAGCGCTTCAGCCTACAGAAAAAGGAATGAAGCTCATTGAAGTCGTGCCCAAGGAGCTCAAATCCGCTGAAACAACGGGAAAGTGGGAAAAAGGGCTATCAAGCATCTCAAAGTCGACCATGGATCCAAACCGCTTCATGCAAAGCATAAACAGATTTGTAAACTTTTTAACGGACGATGCCAAGAAGACCAAGCCAACTGTAGTATTCCCGCCCGAGGAAAGAAAGATCGCCAAAAAAGCCGCCCTTCCAAAGGCAAAGCCTGCCGGAGGCGCTGATAAAGCTTCAAGGACGGGCAAGGCAACCGGAAAAGCTGCGCCTGGCGGCGCCGTCAAAGCCTCTGGAGCGGCGAAGACGACTCGAGGGAAAAAATCAGATCCGAGCAATCTTCCAGCTGCGGTAAAAAACAATCCCAACAACGCTGCTCCAGGCACAAAGGAATAGCGTGCGTCGGAAAATAGTGCTAGACATTTAAAATCTGGATCAAAAAAGGCTGAGTGCAGTGTTTTCCTGAACTCAGCCGACAAGCTTTGCCTTGACAGCCAGGCGGCCGATAGGCTTTTTAGTGTAGTCGCATGTAATGAGCGTCATTATTGACTCGTCTGATACGCTTTCGAGAATCCATGTGTCTTCCTCCTTGATCTGGAGCTTCTCTATGACTTCATAGCTGAAGGTTTCAACTCCATTAGATAGAGTAATTGCATCTCCTGCAACCAATTCGTCCAGCCGGCTAAAATGCCTGCCGTATATCCTGCTCTTGTGGCCAGCCAGCACATAGTTGCCAGTGGCGCCCATATCAGGAGACCCCACAAGCTCGCATATTCCCAAATCAAGGTTTTTGGCTGAATCACCCTTTAGAATGGGGGATCTGAGATTGATTTTTTCTATGGCTATGATTCCTCTCATGTCTCGCAGCATAACGCCCTCGTCAAAGAGAGGCTGCACTTCCTCTTTGATTATGCCGTCGTCTCCGATTAAAGTGAAACTCGGATTTCGCTCTATCTCCGATAGAGAAGACGCCTCTTCCTTCAGCCCTGGCGCAACTGCTGCAAGCTGCACATGCGCGCCCCATTCGCTGAGAAGCTTATTCTTTCCATACTCATAAAATGACGCCTTAATCCATGGAAAGCATGCTATTAAAGCCCCTAGAGCCGCTAAAGCTACGCCTAAAACAACTCCGGCTTTTTTGTTTATAGGTTTAATTCCCACTGCCTGCCCCCTCCGCGCAATTATGGCTCTACCATTTAAAATCCGTTAAATATTTCTTCATATGCTGATTTGCGGTTAAATGCTCCAATGCGCATCCGTATATCTGAATCTATGCCGAGGTTCTCTTTAGCGGTTTATTCCTATACGAAACCCCATTCTTTGATGCCTTCCCAAGCTTTTCGGCCGGAGTTGCCGCTGCCTTCCTTGAAACTCCGGCCCTTTTCGCTTTGACTGGACTATTAGCCTTCTTGGTTGAAGCTGCCGTTCTTGATGAAGATCCAGTCTTAGCCTTTCCCGATGAGCCGGTTTTTGATGTTTTCGCCTTTGCGGCTGAAGATTTCAAAGAGTCCTGCGAAGCCTTCCCTGTCCTGTTTTTATCGCCAGATGAGCGTTTTTTCGGAGCCGATTCATCTGAAACCCCATTAAGCTTGACTATTTTCATATCTTCTCTGCCAGAGGCTCTTTTTCCACTTGACTTCTTCTTGGACTTCTTCTTCAGCTTTTCAAGAAGCAACTTGTTCTTTTTATTGTTTTCGATCAGTTGTGCGAAAACAACCAGCAGCACTGACGCCCCTGCGATAGATCCTATTCCTATAGGGGTGCGGATTTTCAAGAGAAAGGCGCCGACTCCGCCAACCCAATAAACAGCCTTGCCGATTATATCTGAATAGAACACAGGACTTTTAACCTCCACCTCGCTGGCATCACCTTTTACGATATACTTAGGCGCGCCATTTTCATCCTCAATCCTGACAATCCTATGCGTACTGGCTTTGACAACTCCGTCAGAAGGACGGTAAGAAATGATATCATCTACCTTCAGCTCGCTTTGAGGAACCTCTTTTACTATAACAATGCTCCCATACTTAATCTCAGGAGACATGCTTGTACTTGAGAAGATGTAAACCCTATATCCTATCTTCAGAAAGATAAAGCCTATCAAAAAAAGAGTTAAAGCTAGAAAGGCAAAAATCAATGTCTTGCCAAAAATTTTTTTCAAGCTGATCCTCCTCTATTTCCTATGCTGTCCGAATGCTATCCGACCTTATGTCTCTCATTTCATATATCGGCATTTTAGGGATGATCCTAAATGGCAATTATTTCATTCAAATATTGATGCGTTAACAGCAAGGCCAGGATCTATCCAAGAGCTTAGATTCCGCCTGCATTAAGCGCCTTTGAAACAACATGAGGAAATCCTAGCCCAGAGCAGCAGAAGCTTTGCGCAATGGGTTTCTTTTTCTCTCAATAAACAGCCTTATAATTCACATTGCTTCCTAATTATATGAAATACAGTCTATCAGCCTTAAGCGCGCCTTCCTTCAGGCTCTGGCAGCGGCGGTGCTATATCCGAGGCGCATTTTATTTTGGAGCCGTCTTTGCTAAGCTCTTTGCCGCCCCTTTGAATTCCATAATTAAGCGTGATATTTCTGCAATCTGCCTTCCCACCATGCCTAGACGCAATACTATCAGGTTAAGAAAAATCGACAAGGATTTGGAGGCTAGAGCTATTTACAATTAACCCAAAACTTGCTATAATTTGATTTGCATTGCATTATAATTTGATTTGCAGATTGCCGCCGATCCAGATAAAATTGCGCTGAGGAGTCGAAAACACGATGGACATCATGGATGCAGCCAAGCAGGCCGAAGAGGACGCCGCAAGGCAGGCCGAGGAGGACGCCGCAAGGAAAGCCGAGGAGGACGCCGCCGATTTCGCCTGCCGCGATATCATACATTGGCACTATGAACACCGCAAATTGAAGGCCGCAAGAAAGCT
>JAISZB010000187.1 GCA_031269465.1 Clostridiales bacterium
TCCATGATGTCCATCGTGTTTTCGGCTCCTCAGCGCAACTTCATCTGGATCGGCGGCAATCTGCAAATCAAATTATAATGCAATGCAAATCAAATTATAGCAAGTTTTGGGTTAATTGCAGACAGCTCTAGCCTCCAAATCCGTGTCGATTTTTCTTAACCTGATAGTATTGCTCCAGCCCCCCCGGCGACTCGCCGATCGCGGCGGCCCACGCCTCAATCCTGGCGTCCCTGAACCTGGCCTTGATCTCCGTCAGCGCCTTTTCGGCCTTCCGCGCCTCGACGCTTCGGCCCTATCCTATGTTAAGCGCAACAAAAATGCGATCGGCTTTTCTCCGATCGCATTTTTTGACGCAAAACGTTTACTCGCAATCATAACAAGCTTTCCTGTTGAATTTGCATTTATTTCCGAGTTTTACAGGGTGGCTTCCTGATGATTCGTTACATGTTCGTCTGAAAGCGTCAGCGGGAACCGCAGTCCCCATAGCCGAACTATACCGCTTTTCATCAAATGCACCGTTTTTGGAGCTAGTCGGAATCATATGCAAATCAGCATATCTTACGCCTTTTCTGCATTCAAGGAATTAATTATATGGCTAGGTCATTCCCCTGGCATCGCTTTAACTGTGCGGAATGCACAAAAATGAAACAGAGACAGGCAAAATCGGTTGACTGCTCTTTGCTTCATTTTTGGCATTTTCAGAATTCTTAATTCAGCTCAATGTAGTGGCCGGTTTCCCATTCTGTTTGAGTGAATTCTTCATAGTTGCTGATAACGATTACAGGGACGCCGCTATCGCCTAGATAGTTTGCCATATACTTGTAGCTGGTAGTGCTTATCTCTTGCATCCCAAATTTGTCTCGCGTGGAGTCTATAGAAACAGTGAAACTTTCGCCGTCATATACGCAGTCGCTAATTATCGGGTCGCCTTCGATTGTATATTTCATGCTCCTGAGAAATGACGGCTTTCTGGATTCTACATCAGATGCGAAGTTGTCAAGGGTTTGCTGGTTGGAAACCGTTCCATGCAAGTTTACGTAAACGCCGTCGGCCTCCGCCTGCGCGAAGTCATAGTTATCCGGAAGGGATTCCAGCGGCGCGACTTGCAAAGCTCCGCTCGCAGAAGGGTTTATTTCAGCCTGGGGAGGCTGTTCTTCCACTTGTCCTTCAGACTTCTCGCTATTCGCCACGGATGGGGCTAGAACGACATTGGCCTCATTGGATCCAATCGGGATTTCGCTGCTTACTTGCTCGAGCTGATTATTTGGCATCGCCACGCTAAGATCTAGCGTTTGACTCGGTTCAGCTTCAAAAGGTTTTCCCGCGTCCTTAGCGCCGCACCCAGCCGCGATGAACAGGGCTATAATGCCAGGCGCAATCAAAAAAAGCCATAACTTATTGCTTTTCTTCATACTTAAACCTCTCTCTTTCAACTTTATTCTATCAATATGATTTGTCAAATTGTGATTGATATGCTTAGCGAGCATTATGCTGATGTGCGCTTAAAAGCTCCGAATGCAAGGCGGATTCATGCAAATCACATGCAATGCTTCTGTGGATGGCCCCATCCCAGATTCAGAATATTCGCCCTCGCATCCATATGTCTGAAGAATGTCCTCTGGAAAGCCTCAGATGATTGCGTTGCAGGCTTCGCAATCTATACGGCGGGGCTTGAAACTTTCATTCACCATGTTTACGGATAGAACGGCAAAAAGTTCCTTCTGGGGAAAAAGGCATGAAGCCTGAAGGAGATCATTGGCATAAAAATGAATTCAGGCAAGTATGAGGCTAAACCATTGAGGCAATCCTGAAAATATACTGACGCGCAGTCCAAAGCGCCGATTTTGGAGTTTGACTGTCCACTTTAGATGCAGGCAAGCTAAATCAGCATGCAATCAGTATATATTGGCTTGGCCTTCCGCTTTTACGGCGCGAAATGCCGATATCAATCGCACTCGCTGTACAGTCAAGCCAATGCAGGCAGTTTCATGCGCGTATCAGCATATATACTATGAAAATCGGTATATCTATGCCATTTGACGCGCAGTGCCATATGCGCGGCGTTTCGCAAAGGAGAAAACGGCATGAATAAAAAAGCTAGGGGAGATTTGTCTCTTTTCAAGTTTTCAGTAATTGAGGAGCTTGTAAACGGCAAAGCGAAATCATCCACTAATGAAGAGTATTACAGGCAAGCCGCAGAAAAGAAATATTCGCTGCCTGACGGCAGCATTGAAAAATTCTCTCCTAATACAATAAAGTTCTGGCATGCATTGTATATGAAAGGAGGGCTTGAGGCGCTCAAGCCGAAAGGCCAAGCGGCCTCAGCCGCTAATTCAGCTTTTCAGGAGCTGGTTGATGCCGTCGGAAGGATTAGGGATAAGGATCCGTACATTTCGAACTCCCGCTTGTACAATAAGCTCGTTGAAGATGGGTTTATTCAAGACTCTGAAATGACGCTGCCGCGCTTTTCAAGATTGCTGAAAGCCAATACTCCGCGCGGGAGCGGCTTGGCCAATAAGGACTGCGCGAGTTTAAAGGCGCTGCGCGCCAATGATTGCTGGCAGGCAGACTTTTCTCGGCTGCATCATATAACTGTGCAAGGTGAGAAAAAGAAGATATGGCAGTATTCGTTCATTGACGCAAAATCTCATTATGTGACCTTCTCCGAATGCTTTTTCAGCGACAATGCAGTCAATATGCATGAATCTCTTAGAAATGCCATATTGGAGCATGGAATTCCTAAAACATTGATTATCAGGAATGCGAAATATGTAAACAACCATCTTCATGAGATAGTGAGTAGCCTAGGGATTTCACTTGCAATTGAAGATTTGGCTGAAGATGGAAATTTGAGGGAATCGTTCTCTAATTTTAAGAAGTCATGGATGGATTCAATAGAATGGAGCGTATTCAGGGATTTGGCTTCAATAAATGAAGCGTTTAAAAACTCCGTGTCCAGGGAGTACAACTTTTTTAAGCATCCAATGAGCGGACTTAGTTCTCACGAAATATATACAAGAGATCAAGGGTATTTTAGAAAATTAAGTGCTGATGACTTAGACTGCGCATTCATGCGCAGGATAGAGAGAACTGCTGGAAAGGACGGGACTATTCGAATAAACGACAAGATCTTTTCTGTTCCTGAAACTTTTATAAATAAGAAGGCGATCGCAATTTACCATCCTTTTAAGCGTTTATCAGAGGCTTATATCATAGGCGAGGAAGGAGAGAAATTCATCATTCATCCTGCCGCTTTGGGAGATGTGAATGAGATTGCGGCGGCAAAAGAGGGAAACAAGCCTAGCCAATCCAGGAAGAAAGACTGCGCGGCTTCGAAAGCAATGAGCTTCACAACCGGATTCGAAGCGGGCGGAGCCCGCTGGCTCATGGACTTTTCAAGGCTATTTCAAATAAGCCTTAATGGGGAGATAAAGCGCGTTTGGCTGGCATCCTTTATAGATGTAAAATCTCAATTCGCCCTTTATTCAGAATGCTTTTTCAGCAGCAATTCCAGCAATATGAGGGAGGCCCTGAGAAACGCCATTTTGGCTCATGGCATTCCTGAAGCCTTAATTATACTTAATTCCAAATACAAAAATAAGCTGCTTGAATCTATATTTGAAAAGCTTGGCATTTCGCTTGAAAAAGGTGGAGCGTATGAAGATTTAAAAGAATCCTTTAAAAAATTCAAGAAAACATGGATGGACATGACAGAATGGGGAAAATTCAAAGATCTGGCCTCAGTTAGCGAATCTTTCAATAAAAGCGCTGCAGAAGAATACAATGCCAGGATCCATTCTGAAAGCGGCTTGAGTTCCTATGATATATTCAGCCTGGAAGCGAAGAATTTGAGGCGACATTTCTCGGAAGAAATAGATGCAGCTTTCTTGAATGAGACTCTGTTGAAGGCGTAATGAAACTAGGCATTTTGCGCTTGCTGTACAGCCAACCCGCAAATCAGGCATTTTCAAATGCAAATCAACACGCATCAGTATAGATGCAACAATTATGGAGATATTGCGTATTCTTAGAAGTAGGCCTAGGCAAGGGGATCCTTGGCATTTGAGTGGGCCTGAGCGCCTGAAAAGGCATTTTTCTGAGGATTCGGGAGGGAATAATGAAATTATCTTGCACTTTAGTTATTATGCTCTTTATTCTGGCGGCATGCTCCAAAAAGCCAACGCCATCATCTGAATCGCCTACGCAGGCGACCAGTCGGCCGACATCAATAGCGCAATTGGATTTGCCTGAAAGCAAGCCGTCCCAGAGCGCTGAGCCAGTGGATGCCTGGAAAAAACTGCAGCCTATTCCCTTGAAGTATTCTCTTGAGGAGCGTATAACGCCTGTGAAGCTTCCTGAAGCAGATAGCGGCGCCATAGAGGAATTGATAGCGGAATTTGACGCCCCGCTTTATGAAAACGGAGAGGCTGTAAATGCGAAGCAAGGCTATTTCATTTCAAAGGCGTCGCCTGGAGTGATCTCATCGTTTGTTGAAATAGAGGGGATTCGGTATGATTTGGGACGGATTGGAGCTGGAAGCGATTCAGCCGCCATGGAACTACAGCTTGAAAGCGCGCTTTACTCCGGCTCTGTTTTTTCTCAAGGCAGATTCTTGGATGCAAAAGGGCAAATTGAAACCGACTACTATGAAATAAGAGATCAGGCTGTTTACAAACTGTTCACCATATCAGGGCTGGCGGAAGACGTGGACAATTTTGAAACTGATGAGAACTGGAAGATATGGGTCGGCCAAACAAGCTGGCTCTATAAATACGAAGCCGAGCAGGGCATGCTTTATGGGGTGGATTTGCTGGAGCTGTTCGATTGCGCAAGCGTAGACAAAACAGGATACCAATATAATGCCAAGTCTTCAGAAGGGGAGCTCAAAGCGACATATGCGCTGGAAGACGGAATATTCCAGCCTTTGTCCACAGGAGGCCCTGATCTTCTGGGTTCCATGGGAAGCATCAGTGAAGTGCTGGAGCGTCCGGATGACTGGAAGCAAATCGTAAAGGACAGCGAGTTCAAGCTTGGGGACTTTTTTATCAAAGGATATTGGGGGCCTGAGGACGACAGGACTCCTTACGGCGGATTTAGGTATGGCTCTTATCCCAGAATTGACGGATCTACTGTATGCGTGCCGATAGCCATTGAATTTGCTCGCCAGCATTTGGGGTTGTCTGACAGCGACGCAAGGCTTTTCGTTTCTTTCAACACAACCCATGAAGCGTATGCGGGCTTGATAAGCGGGAAGGAATTCAGCGGAGGCAACTTGCATGAGTATTATGAGGAGGTTGCTCTGGCGGAAGATCATCCGACAGATTTGGTGATCGCTACTTATCCGTCTGATGAGGAGCTTGCCATGGCCAGCCAGCAAGACATAGCGCTGAAAATAGAGCCTGTGTGCTATGACGCCTTTGTATTTATCACTCACAAAGACAACCCTGTAGATAGCCTGACTCTCGAGCAAGTTCGCATGATTTATTCCGGAGGCGCGACGAACTGGAGCGAGGTCGGAGGCGATGACCTTCCAATTATTGCATATCAGCGCGAACCCAACTCAGGCAGCCAATCGGGCATGGAGCAGCTTGTTATGAACGGCGCCGACATCATGTCTCCTGAGATGGCTAAAATCGTCGAGGGGATGGGAAACCTGGTCGAAGCGGTGGCTGAGTATCAAAATGGGCCTTCAAGCATTGGATATACGTATAAGTACTACATCGATCATTTGTACAAGAACGATAGCGTCAAAATACTTAAGATCGACGGCATCGCGCCTGATAGAGAGGCCCTCGCCTCTAAAGCGTACCCTCTGAGCGTAAGCTATTACGGAATTATACGCGAAAATGACGGCGAGGACAGCACGGGGCGAAAGTTTTTGGATTGGATGCTTTCGAAGGAAGGCCAGAGCTGCATTGAGCAAGCCGGATATGTACCTATATCAGGTGACTGATGAGCTTGCTGCTTGAATTTAGGCATGGGCGTCTATAAGGATTTGAACGGAATTTCCGCATGCGCCTTGGTTTGCTCTTTTCCTTCAGGCTCGTTGGTTTCAGACTCGCATCCGAGAGCGTTTCCCGCAACGCCACCCAATGCTTTGCCGGAGCATTCCCAACCGGTAAGGCGGCCTGTTTTGCAGTCCGGAATTTTCCCAATGCTGTTTAAAAATTTATTTTTCATTATATACTGATCTGCATTGGTCATACAAAATAATGCGGCAAAGGCCAAATATCTCCAAGAATTTGGCCTTTGCCGCATTGATGACGATGCGCATTCAAATGTACAGGCTTTGGAGGCGGCTTGCCGGACAAGCCGTTCCCAAAGCTGGCATTGACGGCGCGCATGTGCGTGCCCCGCGACGGCTTTGCGAAAGGATGTGGCGCCGATCCACTCAGGCTTGCCGGGCAGGCTCTTGAGGAACGCCGTACAGCACGGACTTCACCCTATCAAGCGTCAGATTCAATTCCTCCGCTATGGATTCGGGAGAATGCTTCAAGATGAAGAGGCGAAAGATATTGGATATTTCGTTCAGCGCTTCGTCCTTTTCCTTCAGCACTTC
>JAISZB010000190.1 GCA_031269465.1 Clostridiales bacterium
AATTAACCCAAAACTTGCTATAATTTGATTTGCATTGCATTATAATTTGATTTGCAGATTGCCGCCGATCCAGATGAAGTTGCGCTGAGGAGCCGAAAACACGATGGACATCATGGATACAGCCAAGCAGGCCGAAGAGGGCGCCGCAGATTTCGCCTGCCACGATATCTTACATTGGCACTATGAACACCGCAAATTGAAGGCCGCAAGAAAGCTTTTGAAGGAGAATGGGCTTTCGCCAGCCAGGAGATGCTGGCTTAAATGCTGGATTTCCGTATATGCGGCGCCACCCCCGGGATTCATCGGCATGCTTTCGATTCAAGAGGGCGGGCTTCGCGCGCCGCTTGTCGAATACATAAGCAAGACCATCGAGATTTTGCCGGATGATGAGTTTTTAAAGCATGCCAGGATGAAGCCCGTCGGCTCTGCGCGAAATAGAGGAAAGTTGCAGTTCGATCGGCCGGCGCGTATAATCCTGTCTCTCTCGCGAACATCCATTTCAGCGAAGATCCGGCGGATATTCGCCGGCGAAGGCTCGGATTTGGAGGCGGCCCGGCAGTCCTTCCGCGAGGCGGGGGCCAAAATAAAGCGGGAGAAGTTCGAACGATTGTTTGACACTATGGTAGGGCTTGCATACAGCGGATATTTCCAAACATGGCACGGTTGCAGGGTTTCGGCATAAGAAGGGAGCAGAATCGCGCTGCCCTCTGCGGATGCGCTCAGGGGGGCGTTCTACGCCAAGGATTCGGCCTCCTCCGGCGCACCCATCGAAATTGCGGCCGAATTGCTTGGCGACGCGTCGCTGGAGTCCGCGGATCCTTTCATAAGGCTGAGAAGGGCATGAGGGAATGCTCCTAAGCTTCGCGCCTGAGTCCCCCCCTCCCGAAATTCACGGAGGGATCAAAAGGCTTCGCCCCTTGCATATTCACTGAAAAAGAGCTCAAGGCGCTGTTTTTCAGCATCGGCGCCCCAGCTGATCCAGACGCCGCATGTGCGACTTATTCAACGCTTATCAGGCTCATGTACACATGCGACCTGCGCCCAAACGAAGCGAGGCTGATGCGGCGCCGCTGCGCCGGCCTTGGCGAGGGCTCCGTGATAATTGAGGGCCATTTGAGGGGCGATCGTGGCATAAGGCTTGAAAAGCCGGCCTTGCCAATGTTCGGCTCCAACGCGGCGGGGTTTCTCCAGTGGCTTGACGACGACGGAAGGCGCGCCCGGACCAGAAGCCGCAAACTGACTTGCCTGCGCGCGTTCGCCGCGTATGCCGTCGGCAGGGATCCGGCCTTGGCCAAGAGCTTCATTCCCTGCGCAAATTGCCATTCAAAAGCGAAGAGGCGGCAGGCATCGTGAAGCGCATGTCCGAAGGCGCGGCCAAGGCCCTGCTTCTCCAGCATGACATCAACGCAAGGGCTGGCGTGAGGGATTAAACCATCATGGCCGTTCTGTGCGGCACGGCCGCCAGGATCGATGAGGCGCTCCCGCAGGCGGCGGGAGATGCGTCGCGCGACTTGTCGGAAATCCGCGCCTTAAGCAAAGGCGGCGTGAGAAGGTCTCTTCCCCTCGCGCCCTTGTCAAAAGGGCATCTAGGGAAATATCTCGGCATTTACCGCCCGAACGCTTTGCATGCGCCTGGCGATCCTCTGTCCTACAGCATGATCAATTGCGCGAGGAAGAGCCTCCCGCCTGATTGGATAAGAAAGAAAGTGAAGGCCTGCGTCCGCTCAGCCAAGCAGCGGCACCCTGAAGTTCCAGACAACGTCCACCCGCATACGCCGCGCCACTCAAGAGCCATGCACCTGCTGGAGAAAAACGCGCCGCTGGAGGCCATCTCCCAGCTTCTTGGCCATAAATCCATTTCGACAACCCAAGATTTACGCCAGGGCAAGCACGGCGCTGAAACGTACATGGAGGAGGCGGCAAAAGGCGGCGGCGTTGCGGAGCCGCCCGCACCAGCTTCCAGCGCGGATATTTTGGCGGCTTAAAAAATCAAGCAGCCGTTCTTCTCTCATTAAGCGGAATGGCTTGAAAGCAAGAAAGCCAAGGCCGCATGCAGACTTCCTGCGGTCTTGGCTTGCGCCTTGAAGCGCTGGGCCTGATTTAACTTCAAAATTGGATAGTCAAGAACCTTATGATTTTAGAGGGTTTTATGACGACTGGCAATGGAAACAAAAAATCGCCTAAAGCACTGTGGCGTGGGAGGTCGGCTACTCAATTAATGGATAGCCTCCTACTCGATTCTACCATATGGATAGCGCCAGTCAATTGAAGAATGGAATAAAAGTCCTGTTTAATCATTGGTGATTTTGTTGGCTGTATGGACTGCTCGCAATTTTATATGCTTGAGGCATCAAATCCGCCATTCTCAATGATCGATTGGGAGGCCCGGCGCTTTATGGAGGCCCCGCATTCAATTATTCGTGAATAAGACCGCCGCTTCTGCAATCGCTTGCGAAACTGCCGCGCCGGGCAATCCTGCTTGAGCCATAAGCCAGAAATTTTTACGGTTGTTCTATATATCCTGCAGATGTGTCTATTGCTATTGAATTTTCAACTTCATTCCATACGATTCCAAAATCTAGGGCTTTGGCAACGTCTCTAAGCTTGAAGTAGTTGTTGCCGTCTATATTATAAGCTTCAAACATTGTGGGTATGCCGTTGATCAAAAAAGCTGTCGATGCAGGCGAAGGAGTTTTTGCTTCTCTCGACCCAACGCCCATCTCTCCTCCGACAACCTCGTAGGGAGTTCCAGGTATCAAGAATACTGCATATTCAGAATCGCTCCAAATCACCGCGAATTGCTTTTCGGTTCCGTTTAAGATATATGCCAGATCTCTAAGCTTGAAGAAGTTGGAATCATTTATAAAATATGCGTCGAATTCTACTCTCCTGCTGTTGACTAGCACATTGGAGGCGGTGGGTTTGGCTGATAGCGGGGCAGTTGCCGGCGAAGGCGCGATTTCAGACGCAGACGGCCGGGTCTGAACTGGAAAAGAAGAATCGCCGAAACTTATGGCGATTGGAAAAGCTGAATCAACCGCAGGATCAAAGTCAAGGGAATTTGCTTCATGACTTTTTCCGTTTCCAAGCAAGCCGCTTAGGTTATATCCCCAGATCCAGCATTCTCCGTTCGCTTTTTGAGCGATGGTGCTTTTATAGCCTGCTGAAGCCGAAACAACATCATCCATAATCTTTACAGGCTCGCTTCTCCTTTCATTCGTGCCGTCCCCTACTTGGCCTTCTTTGTTGAACCCCCATGACCACAGGCTCCCATCTTGCTTTATAACAATCGAATGGTTGAAGCCTGCGCAAGCATAAGCAACTCCGTCCATCAATCGGATGACCTTCCATTCGTAATCGGAATCATCTACGGCGAACTGAGATGCAAGGCTGGCTCCCCAACCCCATAGCCCTCCGTCAGACGTCACTATAAGGTTGAAGCCTTGGCCGGCTGACATGGAAACTACATTTTCTAATATCTTCGAGGGCGCCACTCCATTAGTTTTGTTGCGTTCAAGCGATAGGATATGTATCTCAGGATTTACCCCGAAGGTATACAAATCGCCGTTTGTTTTCAGAGCCAGCGATTGGAAGGCTCCCGCAGAGACTGATTCTACGTCGTCCATGACTTTAATCGGAGAAGTTTTGTCTATGCCCTCATCGAAGACCATATAATCGCCGCCAGATTCGCTGTTTCCCAGCCGCCCGGTTCCGTTGTCTCCCCACGCCCACAAGGTGCTGTCTGTTTTTACGGCCATTGAATGCCATTGGCCTGCTGACGCTGACGCAACCGACTCCATTATTTTGACTGGCAAGTGCCTGTCAGTTCGTGTTCCGTCGCCGAGCTGGCCGTTGCTGTTGCTACCCCAAGCCCATAGCTCTCCGTTTTTTTTAACAGCTAGCGTGTGATTCGCGCCGGCTGAGACCGATGCGACTCCATCCATTATTTTCACTGGCTTGGCCTTATCGACGGTTGTACCTTCTCCAATCTTTCCGCAATAGTTGTCACCCCAGCCCCAAAGGCTCCCATCCGGCCTTACCGTCATGGCATGGTAATCTCCAAGGCTTGCAACTCCATTTGCATCACCCATTGCCATAACAGCGGCAGGCTCGATGGAAAGAATAAACGCAATCGCCGCAATGCCCAGTTTTAAAGCCACTCCTTTTTTCATAAAATCCTCCCTTTGCGTTTCATGTCCAAATACCCCGAATTTCACTATTAATTTATAATAACATATCATTCTGATTAATAATAGCTAAAACTCTAAAAATTTACTTTTATTCAGTTTATGATGATATTATGGTTGCAATTTTATATATAAAGATATATAAAAATCTTCGCCTAAATTAGATTTTGCAGTATTTTGGACAATCTATGCTCATCAGGTTTCTCAAGCATCGTATAACAATGCTCATCATTGTTTTAAAGCCGTCGCTTTTATAAGCGACGGCTTAACCGGCAACTTCTGCTTATTTGAAATGTCAATCACACTTTGATCTTGCCCTTTAAGTTTTAATGAGCGCTTATCTGCAGAGTCGCTAAAAAATAGCTGTCATTCAGCAATACTGCTACTTGCTTGCAAAGTTGGTAAACGTCCCCAACAACTGTGAAACCATACTCGCTATTCCAGGTCAAGCACTGCTGTTGGTTCGTCAACAATAACAACGCACGGATTGCCTGCAAGGGCTTGCGCCATGCCTGCGCGCCGTTTCATGCCAAAGAAAGCTGACATATTTTTCTGTTTTTATATTCACTCATTCCCATACCTACAAGCATTTGAGAAGCCGCCTTGCCTTCTCTAATTTCTTTAAAGCGCGCCATGCAGCATATAAACCGAAGTTTGATGGAAATAATATACAGTGCATATGTTTTCAATAATTCAAGCGATGACAATAATAATTGCAGGACAAATATAATAAGGTGGTCCAGTGGCATGGCGTGCCGGCCGGCGCGGCCACGAGCGCCAGCACGATTTGCTTGAGATCTGGCCGGTGATCCCAGGAATAGCCGTATCTTGCCAAATAGCATGTGGTAATTTTTTGTATGTGCAGGTTGATGCAATGTCCTGTATCGAGCCATTTGACATTGTGTTGTCGAATTACGGGAGTCGCCAGGAAATTGAAGCGGGATCAATACATCGTTTTATTCTTGCGGCAGGCAGCCAATATAGCGCCGGACAGTATCGCCGTCTTTTATGGTGTCGCCTCCTAAATCCGTTCTTCAAAATCGGGCGAAGCAACCGTGCGCATCCAAAGATCCCGCCATCAACTGCGGCGGTTTTCCCGCCGCAGGGAGGCTCGCAACCGCTGCGGTTCACCTCGGCTTCGCAACGAAGGGAACGCCCCGCAGCGTCTCTTTTTCATGGCAGCTAAAGCGCATGCTCTCAAACTCGAATCTCTGCCCGCAAGCGCAGATTCTTTTTCCGGGAGGGCAAGTTCCGGCAGTGTCAAAATCGCGCCGATTTTTTACCGCATCAGGGAATCGATCGCGGCGAAATAGCCGGAGAAGCTGATCACATTTATAAAAAGCGCCTGATACGTCCATAGGCAGGCCTTCGGTCTTCTAAATCACGTCGGCGCACAGGGCGCAATGGAGAGCGCCGTCGCCAAGCAGAGCCTGGGCTGCGCCGCCGTTCCAGTATGGAATCCCTGAAATCCGCCGCTGCCGTGAATGAGTCCCTAAAGCCGCGTACTTTGGCTGAAGGCTTCTTCACCCCAATGCCGTTGACGCATTCCATGATAGCGGCGTTCATCTGGTGATCCGCAGCCTCTTACTTTTTCATGCGGGAAATATAATCCTTCATTACGCCAATATAAGCGAAAGCCTTAGCGGGGATGGCGGCGAACGCCAAAAGCGATATGCGACGGCCTCGCGCGAACAAAGCGCAATCACCGCGTTGGAGGTGATCTCGGGAATCATATGGGTGAGGAGATTCTCCGACTTTTCTGCCGCATCTGACATGATATTTTAGAAAATAAGAATAAAGTCAGATCAGTTTTCCCTTGCTGCAAAAAACTGCATGTTGGATTTTAGCTTGAGATAAGATCGGCAATGATCAAAGTTTTAATTCATTTTTTTGAAGATGCCAAGGTTTCTACCAGTGGCTCTCTCAGAAGCTTTATGGACTGCCTTGCAATTTTCAGTAAACAAAATAGCCTTGAAAATGCACACTTCGAGCACTTTAAAGGCTATATGCAATAACTCGTAGGGCTATCTTGCTTTTTGTACATCTCTCATAACATTCCTGCTGTTGCCTGTTGGCGACATTTTGCCGGATCCGAATAAGGGCTTTCGAATCAAAGATCGGGACTGGAAAACATAGGCGAAGTATGGCGTGGGAATGGAGCGTAGCGGACCTATGCGGTTCCACCTGTCGACCAACACACCAGCAAACGGATAAACGAGCAGGGGGGCTGGGATAAAGGAATAAACCGGGAAACGGCCCTATTGTAGCGGCTGAACCTCCAGTGTCAATAGTATAGAGCGGCATCACAACCATTTAGGTATTGCGCCTGTGTCAGAAACCATCCGAACCAACAGCAAAAACTCGCATTCAGCGTATTCCCCGTCCATTCGTAAACATGAGGAAGATTTTAATCTGCTTGCGTAACTTCTTCGCCTTGCGGCGGCCATGCACGGCCTCCATTTTGGATACAAGCTCCGCAGCAAGTTTTTCGCTTAAAATGCTGTTAATTTTTATCCGATGAAGTTCGAGCGATATAAATAACACTATCATCAGCGCTGTTTAATATTCCCCATGCATCATCTTCTGACATCTCAACCAATTTTTCTACTTTATTTGTGTCTTTATTTCTTATAACTTTAAGATAAACAGGCGTTCCCTTGCCCAAGACATCCTTGTCTTCCAAAGCATTAAAATAAATGATTGACTTGGCGGTTGAATTGATTATCTTGGCGTCTGGGCTATTCTCGTCATATAGACAACGTACCCAGCTGCCATCGTAATAGTACTTGACAGAATCATTTTCTGCTTCCAAGAATACTTGATAGCTCCCCATATTGTATGTCTCTTTAATATTAAGTTTTTCCGCTGGGGAACTTCCAGCATCAGAAAGCGGGATATTGCTTTCTGATGCTCCAACAGGCGCTCTGTTGGCCGCATTGGTAGCAAATGCAGCCGATGTGCCAGTGACTAGGACAAACGCAAGGAGCATCCCTGCAAGGGAAGTTTTCTTCATCTTCATAATCGACACAATCCTTTCTTCAATAGCATTTTTGCTAAAATTGCTCGCAAGGAGGGCAAGGCGGCTTTTCTTTTCCTCCAGCTCTATAAGGGCCAGGGCATAAGCCGATTTTATCGTCTCCCCGAATGTCCGCACCACCGTTTCATCACATGACAATTCAATATCGCGGTTTGCCAGCGCATACATTACCCATGCAAATGGATTGAACCAGTGCACGCACGCAGAGGCGGCCAGCAGCAGCTTGGCCAGCGCGTCAAAGCGCCGGATATGAGTGATTTCATGGGTAAGAATATACCGCATCTTTGTTTCATCCGTCCAGTCCGTTGCCTTGGGCAGGAGTATCACAGGGTGGAATGCGCCATAAGTCAGAGGGGATTTGATGCGATCGCTCTGCCGTATTTGCACAGGCCGCCGCAAGAGGCGCTCCTGCAGCCAATGGGCTGCAAATTCATTCTCAACAGGCAGGGACATTCTAAACTCCCTGCGGCACTTGATATAAGCTGCGATGAAAAACAGCGCGCATGCGCACATTCCCGCCAGCCAGATGATTTCTATCGGTGAAATGCATGCGGCAGGCATTCCAAGAGATTCACCTGTTCCGGGCATACTGGGGATGCCCGCTGTTCCCGCAGGAAAGGATGCGGCTGCTCTTTCCCCCAATATGCGCCTTGCCATATCCATTCCTGTGTAAAAGCTAAAGCGGGACGGAATGGAGAACGGCGCGAGCAAGCGGCAAACCGCAACGCCCCACAAGGCAAGGAAGGCCTTTTTGGGCAGCTTATGCAGGGCAAGGGCGCGGATGACTGCAACCGCGACAATGAGGACGGAAGCGGAAAGGCTCATTTGAACAATATCCATATTCTCTACCTCATTCCAGACCTTTGACAAGCTGCTTCAGCTTTTCGATTTCCTCCGAGGACAGGTTTTTCCTGTTCAAAAGAGAAGCGAAAAGCAGATCAGCAGAACCCTCAAACACTTTGTTAATCAGTTCCGTCGTTTCCTGCTCCTGCACCTGTTCCTTTGGAATTAGAGCATGGCACAAAAACTTAGGCTCCCTGCGTTCAATGGCGCCTTTCCCGATGCACCTTTTGATAAGCGTATAAGTAGTGTTCACGTTCCAGCCAACTTGCTCTTTGAGAATGACAGCGATTCTCTTAGCGGTCGCATCACCTTCTTTCCAAAGAACATCCATTACTTTTAATTCTGAGTCAAACAGCTTGATTTCCATGCAACGTCCTCCTTACTACTTCGGTAGTATCATCGACATCTCAATACTACCACTGTCGTATATAAATGTCAATACTACTTGAGTAGTTTTTAAAATATATTTTCACAGTTAAAATTCAAAGGCCCCCATCCAAAAAGTACAGTGAGAAGGTGCGTAATGAGTTTTTATTTTTCCACTTGACAAGAGTAGATAATCTATATTTACTGATATGCAGACTATCCATATAGTATTAATTGCTAGACAATTTTCTTACAGGAATGAAGGGAATGGCGAAGGATAAAAGCGCGCTGTCAGGCAATACAACAATGCTGATACTCAAATTGCTTGAAGAAAAAGATATGTACGGATATCAGATCATTGAAGAACTTTCCCAAAGGTCGGAGTATGTATTCAGCCTAAAAACAGGAACGCTCTATCCGATTTTGCATGGCCTTGAAAATGACGGCATGGTACTGTCTTATGATGAAAACGCCGATAGCCAGCGTGTAAGAAGGTACTATCAATTAACAAGCCAGGGGAGAGGCCTGCTTGTAAAAAAACAATCTGAATGGAAGGCATATGCTAAAGCGGTAAGCCGGATAATGGACGGGGGTATGGACTATGCTTTCTCTTGAAAGAATTAACGAGTATGTAAATGTTGTTCGTCAGCAAATCAGATGGAAAAAAGCGGGCTTTCGGGTTGCCGAAGAAGTGACGAATCATATTATTGACTGTCGGGACTCATATATGGCTAGAGGCTTAGATGAAAAGATAGCGACAGAAAAAGCTATTGCTGAAACAGGTGACGCAGTGGCAATAGGCGCGCAACTCGACAGAGTTCACCGTCCTAAACCGCAATGGGGCATGTTTGCCGCGACAGCGGCACTCTTGATGCTTGGACTTTTAGTCAGGCTGTTTGTTTTCAACAATGAGGACAGAACAGGTTTAATGTCTATTAGATTATTGTTTACCAGATTAGGTGTTGCTGGGATGATTCTTATTTTACCGACTTCACAATAATAGGCAAATATCCAAAGGCGATATTTTTCGGAGTAAGCGCAATAAAACTTAGCAATTCAAAGGCTAGCCCGCATAAGAATACTCCAGCATAACCCTTGCTTCTTGTAGCGTAGATGATTGCTGAAAAAGCCAGAGGAAACAGCAATATAATGTACATCTCATAGGAGGCTTTCAAAGTTGGAGGAAACAGAAGCATTGCCGCCGAAATTGAGATAAATTCCGTCTATATCCGGTTTTTTACACTTTACAGTTGTCGTCGCTGCGCTTATAGGAATCGAGATTTACAAGAAATGGTTTGGCCTGATAAAAATATATGCTTTATTATCTATGCTTGCTCCAGTTGCCTTGCTAGCGCTCGTGTTTTTTGCAGGCATGGCCCTATATAGATGGGATATATGTGGCATTCAATCCGTCTATATATGGGTGTAATGGTAGAGACTTATTGAGAGGCGCATCATTTTTTGGCAAGGGTTATATATCGAGAGAGTATATCTTGGGATTAATAGAACCATATGCCGTTTTTTATACGTACTTGCTTTTAACGGCGTTAATATCACTCTTAGGCTGGATTTCATTCGTGGTTATTATAATTGCGTTGCTGTTCTTCTTAGTGAAGGGATTCGTACGTTGCGTAAAACAAAAAAGCAGTTTGGGATTATTCGTGTCGACGTCAATAATGATGATATTTTCTATACAAGCAATCTGCTATATTGCGTTTAATCTTAGTTTTCTATTATCCTCTCCGATTACATTGCCGCTTATTTCATACGATAATGCAGCGACGATAATAAATCTCATGTTAATAGGCCTTATGCTTTCGGTATTTTGAACGGGTGATGCCGCAGTAGATAGAAAAGAACCGATAATCACCAAACTTGGTAGATTTATCTATTGGAACGATGGAAAATTGTCAATCAGATTCAAAGCTTAAAGAGTGGTTTGCCAGACTCCCAGCGCTTGGCTTAAATGGGGCGCCAAGCCTGAAAATCTCCATATGAGGGCGTTCCGCCCGCAAAGAATGCAAAGCTGACGAAAAGGCGAGGAATCAAGCCTTTCGGCGGATCTGCAGGCGGCAGCTTTTCCTTGGATCGCGAAAAGCCTAGTGCTGTAAGTCTCAAACAAGTAATATTACTTTAACATAATATAGATTTCTGAATTTGCAAAAACCCGACCCCGAAATCACTTAATGCTCAGGATATTTTTTTAATTATATTGACAAAATAGTTTAATTCTGTTAATATATTTTAAAAAAATCGGGGGTGGCTGACATGTGGGCGGTAAAGATTATACTTCTTACTGACGCTCAAAGAAACATTTTGAATCGGATTGCGGACGGAACC
>JAISZB010000197.1 GCA_031269465.1 Clostridiales bacterium
TTGTTAATCATATTTATAAATATAATCCATTGTTCAGAATGTAAATTCGAATTAGTTTCAATAAAATTGAAATCGAGGTAGCTTGGGCTTCTATATTCTAAATAGCTAATAAGCATTTAACTTAATACAATGATCGGTTTTAATTGTTCTAAATTGACTTTGTTAAATTAAGTAAGTTATCCATATCTTTGTCGATTATCCATTAACCTGTTAATATTGGGGCGACCAGTCGTTGTTCTGCAAGCCTACATAATATTCCATCGCTTTCTTAGTCGCAGGGTCGGTGAATCCTGATTTTGTACCATCTTCATTAAGTATATAGCCACCCGCCTGATAGACTAAGTTCCAGTAGCCTAGTTGGTCGTCGCAGTAAGGCATGTAGCCGTATTTGCCTGTTGCTTCATAGATTTTTTGGAACTGTTCCGATAACTCTATTTGCATTATTCACAAGTCAAAAGAGCATAAAATTCTTGCAGAAAAGTGCAAAATTGAAGAGAATACATGTTTAAATTTGCAAAACTTATCAATAAATTTTTAAAATTCATTGATGATGTATATGTTTTAATAAATTATATGGATAAATATAGCAACATTAACGACAATATTATTCAAAATGACAGTCACTTTGCAAACCGTCGGAATAGCTATGATTTTTTCCGATGCCTCTACGAGATCGTCCCAAGTCCATTTGTTGTCAGGGTATGAAATGCCTGCGGCGTCGAACATTCCTTTGTTATAAATAAGCCCCACTGTATCTTTATCTTTCGGAACACCATAGATTTTGCCGTCGCTGCCCTGTGTATTGCTTATAGAAACTTCAGAAAAGTGGTCTTGATAGTATGTCGCGCTTTCATCCTTGTAAAGGTCGGATAAATCGGCTGAAATTCCATTATCCGCATATTTCAAAAGTTCGTTTGTGTGCATCCAGAAAATTTCCGGCAGAGTGTTGCCTGTCGCCGCTGCTTCGAGTTTTGTCCAGTATTCGTCCCAGCCTACGCTTTGAGCCTCGACGGCTATATTTGGATTTTTCGGAACTGTTCCGACAACTCTATTTGCATTATTTTCCAGTCAAAAGAGCATAAAATTCTTGCAGAAAAATTCAAAATTAAGAGAATATATGTTTAAATTTGCAATTTTATCAATGAATTTATATAATTCTTAGATGATGTATATGTCTTAATAAATTATATGGATAAATACAGCAACATTAACGACAAAATTATTCAAAATGAAAGTCACTTTGCAGACCGTCGGAATAACTATGATTTTTCGCGGTGTATGCCGCCGCCATCGCCTCCATCCTCGGGGTCTGCCCTCTGTCCCAAGTCTGGAATGTTTGTGTTAATTTGCTGTCGCCTGTGTTACCGCCGCTTCCGCAGGCAGCAAGAGAAAACGTAAGCGCCGCCGCGAGCAGAAAACTAACGATTTGCGTTTTTTTCTTCATAGCACTTGCCTCCGATTTAGTTAAAATGAATCCCGAATCTCTTTGATATCTCTAATTATAACCATTTAAGAAAACAAGTGAATAACTGCATGGGTTCAGTTTTATAGCAATTTGAGAACTTTTTTCAATTGGCTTGATGTCAGGACGCATCATGTGATATATTCTAAGAAATCTAGTTGTTTGGAGGGAATTTAATGGCAAACGTCACATGCTCTGTGTTTCCGAACACGATTTTGGTCGACTTGACGATGTATCAGTTTGGTTATGAAGAGTGCGACCCTCTCCACTCGTTTGGTCCGGCAATGCGCAACCATTTTCTGTTTCACTATGTGCTGTCCGGCAAAGGTAAACTTATGTCTACTAATTCCTCTGGCGACACAACCGACTATTTTTTAGAGGGCGGGCAAGGCTTCCTCATCTATCCCGGACAGCGCACAACCTATTTCGCTGACGAATATACGCCGTGGGTGTATGCTTGGATTGAGTTTGACGGGTTGAAAGCGCGAGAGCTTGTGGCTCAAACAGGGTTGTCGTTCAACCACCCGATTTATATAGGTCAAAACGGAGAGGAACAGGAAAAACTTAAAAGCGAAATGCTATTTATAGCTAATCACGCCTCGTTATCGCCAATTGAACTCATAGGACATTTATATATTTTCATCAGCGCGCTGATAAATTCATCCACCCTTCGCAAAAAAGTAACCGGAGGCAGTCTGCGTGATTTCTATGTGAAAGAGGCGATTACTTATATTGAACAGCATTATGCCGAGGAAATTTCTGTAACGGATATTGCCGCGTTCTGCAATCTGGACAGAAGTTATCTAGGCAAGATTTTTAAGAAAGTGCTGAATTCCACTCCACAGGATTTTCTGATTCGCTACCGAATTAACAAGGCTTGTGAACTTTTGAAAACTACAAATTTGCATATAGGAGAGATCTGCGCCACGGTTGGGTACCCTAATCAACTGATTTTTTCACGTGCTTTTAAGTCCCAAGTCGGCAAGTCGCCGCGCGAATGGCGAAACGATAATAAATTGCATTGAGGCGGCGATGTTATGCCGATCCACAGTCAAATGTACCGATGTTGAAGCTCGACTGTCAATAGAGCGGCGCTAAACGCCGATATCAATCGAGCTCTCTGTACAGTCTAGCTCCAAAATCGGAACTTTCATATGCAAATCAGTATATGTACAATCCCCAACTTGACGCATTCATCCCTGCAGCGGATGCGGGCAGTTTCTCCAAAGCCGCAGAGGAAACCTACACAAGACACGGCGGCTGTAAAGCAAATCAACAACCTTGAAAGAGTTTAGCGCTGCGCCTTTTCGAGCGCGCTCATCGCGATCTTGCCCTGACCGAATCGCTGTATGATGGCGAGAAGCATATTATCTTTAAAACTGTAAATTTAAGAGTCAGGCCGGCAACAGTTGCGACTTGGCTGCGTCTAAAGCGAGTAGAGGCAAATGATCGAGCATGCAAAGCCGGAACTCGAGGAAGCAAAACATCCCTCGCTTCAACTCTTTCAAATGCCAGAAGACGCAGGAAGGCGCCACATTGAAATTCTCGGGGAAAATCGTAAGCGACATGCGGGTTAACGCTTTACGGATTGCTCTTTTGCTGATTGGGGAAGAGATTGAAAAGGAGGTTTCTAATGGAATATATAGCAGCGGAGAAGTTTGGCTTCGATGCCCGCGAGCAAATCAGCCATGTCTTTGCAGAGGGGTTTTACCAGTGATTGAAGTATTTCTCAAAAGATAAAGAGCAGCTTGCCCATGCCCTTGCGCATATGTTTGATCTCACCAAGTTCTATATTGCTGTGGAAAGTGAAGCAGTAGCGGCGATAGCCGCTTGCACAGACGGCGTTAAGCCGCCGATACGCCTTGATAAATCAAAGTTGCGGAAGCACTTGGGTTTAATTCGAGGTTAGTTTGCGTATTCAATGCTGAAAATCCACTTGCAGGAACACAGTTATCCGTTCACGCTTGCCAAACAGTCCGGTTCGATTGAGTTTGTGGCAACCTCACCTGTTTATCGAAGAAAAGGAGTCGCGTTTTCACTGATTGAACATATTTTGCAAACCTGCGACTACGGTGAATATGTTCTCGAAGTTGCTGACACAAACAACGCTGCCATGCGACTATATGAGCATTTAGGATTCAGGGAGTTTCAACGTGCGCCTGAGAAGCATCCTAAGCGGAGCGGGTTGAATTTCTATGTATATATGAAGCGGAGTATGAAGGTTTGAGCTAAGCTATGCTGATTTCAATGTCTTAATGGATAATTTTCAAAATCGGTGCATAGAATAAGGCGATGTTTGGGTAAAATTACGTCCTGTTCACTGAAGTGGATGGCCTAATCGCTTGTGAACGCCACGAAGCCGTGGCGCTGAGGGCATTTGGAATGGCTCCTAAAGTCATCAAAACCTTGAAATGCCATACCCAAGAGAATTCAGCCCACAGAACGCACTTTAAACGAGCCGCCCATGGGCGGCTAACGAAGTGAAAATGCATCAAGCGAAACGGACTGCCTCGCATTCGTTAAAGAAATCAATCCTCCTGAGGATAATGCACTCTGACATCGGACAGGCTTGCGGCTTCATCCACGCAAACGGCGCAACTTTGTCAAGGCGTCTTTATGCTTTTTATAAATTGCTATAAATTGCAATATCAAATGCAACAGATGCCATAGGGATGTTTTTCCTCTTCCCAAGCGGAAATAGATGGAGGCGAAGGCTCCCCTTGCGCTTCGCCGCGCTTTGCGCTGTTTTGAGGATCTCCCTCTCAAATGTTTCCGCAAGCGTCCTGCAACCCAGTATTTACCTGGTAAGGTTGTTGCTCCAGTCCGCCGCCTTGGCGATCAGCGCCGCCGGCATGCCGCCCGCGCTTCTCCCCTTTTCCGCGAAGCGGCGCAGAAGCCCGCTGCGGCGCTCGTTCGTCCCCTTCTCGAAGCTGGCTTGGCCGTTGTCGCCGACAGCGCTTTTGAAGACTTCCCCGGCCGCCTCGCCGAAGCTTCCGTCGATCTCCCCTGCGGCCGCGTCTGCGGCGATCTGGCTGCGCGCCGTTCTCTCGACTGTCGCCGGAACTGCGGCCTTGTCCGATTTCTTCCCTACGGCCGAGCCGATTTCCCAATGGCCGAACTCCTCGCGGGCATCTACGGCTTCAGGCCGCCCTTCGACGCCCGCCCCCAAAGCCCTCTCGCTTTGGCGGGCTTTCTCGCTTTTGGGCTTGCGCCGGACCTTCAGCGCCAAATCTATATTCTTAATCGTCATAATGCCCAGATCTATGCAGTTGCAGGGCGCCTTGGCGCAAAGGGCGGGCTTCCCCGAAAGCTCCGGCTCAAGCTTCGCGCGCCCCGCCGCCGCGTCGGGCGGCCGCCCCTCCCCCGGCTTCTCGCCGGCGAACGCCATGAAATCGGGGCATTCAGCGATTTCATGGGGCTTGCGGCTTTTTTCATGCGCCGCCCCGCCCGTCTCGGCGAAATGCCCGAGCCTCTCCGCCGAATTGCCTTCCGACCGTCCCGCGCTCTGTCCCGCAGCGGCCTTGTCCCCGCCGATCCCCGCCGCGATGGCCGGCGCGCCGGGCCCCTCCCCCGAAAGCGCCTTGTTCTCCCCGCGCTCGAACGGCGGCAGGCGTTGAAGCGTCCGGCCTTCTGCGCTGCGCTTGCATTGATCCACCGGGATCCGCACCCTTCATTTTTGTTTTCGCAAACTAAATGACGCCATGCTTCTCTATGGATTTCTACTGGCTGTATCTGTTGCATTTCATTTTACAATGAACCTTCTAAAAGTCATATGACAAGAAACACAGCATTCAAACCGTTGGGCATTAAAAACATCAATGTTCGCTATCTGCGCTGAGAGTGGCTTGGCTACAAGTCGATTGCCTCCCGGCTGGAATTGCCTGTGGACGCGGTAAAGGACTATTGCCGACGAAACGGTCTGAGCCGCGAAGGTAAGCAAAATGCGGAGAGCCGCTGGAAAAAGAGAAGTCCGGAGCGGAGCGAAAAGAATCCTGTTGCGCCGCCTGACGTAACGCATGGTAAAGTCAACACGCTTTTTTGCGTGAACCAAGCGAAAAGACCGGCACTTCTGCGCTCAATGCGGGCGCGTTTCTTATAGCGGTCAAAGCTAGCGACGCAAATACCGTGGGGGGTCGTGCTATATCTCGTTCAGATTTGGCTGGAATCCTGCTGACGGGGAGTTGCCATTATCATGACCACAGAGCAATTAGAGAATGAGAAAAAATATCAGTCGTTGCGCTTGCCACTGAAAAATGGCTTAATTAACGAAGACGATTACAACAAAACGAGGAGGTTTTATGTATTAAATTTTGTCTTTTCATCGGCGTTTATATCACGCATTGCCTGTATTAATAGCGGCAATATGAGTAATATGCAATTTGTTGCAGTCAGGGACTTCCGCATCCAGAGAGATTTGGGATAAACTGAGCCGCGATGAGAAGATCGTCATCACAAACAACAGCAAGCCTACGGCTCTGCTTGTGAATTTACCTGATGGCGATTTTGAGAAAACCTTGCAGGATGTCCGACGCGCAAAACTATTGCGCACTCTTGAAGAAGCCCGAGAGGAGGCCGCTGAGCGCGGATTCTTGAGCGATGAGGAAATTGAAGCCGAGATAACGGCGGCAGGGGCAGAAATGAATGCGAGCGGAAGATCTCAATGATTCGTGTGGTGGCTTAGATACAAATGTCATAGTTTGCGCATTTTAGTCAGAAAAGTGCTGTGTCCACGATATATTGCGTGTGTTTGCGGACAAGAGGATTCTGCCTTGCTACGATGCACAGATTATGTCTGAATTCAAAGTTGTTTTGTCCCGGCCAAAACTTGCGTTTAATAGAGCCAAGGTCGGCATATTTATTAGCAGCATGCACGCCAATGGCCTGCCTGTGTCTGTGCAGCCATCGGCAATTGAGTTTGTCGATGAAACCGAAAAAAGTTCTACGATGCCTCCAAAGAATGCATTGCAATTTTGATAACCGGCAATCTGCGCCACTGCCCCAATGAGCCGTTAATTGTGACGCCCGCACTGTTTATGGCAAACGCGGCAAACACAAACAGGTAAAGTACGGATAGATGAAATATAGCCAAACACTCCTCGTCGCTCAGGAGTATTTGGCTATATTGGACTGTTTGCAATGCGCGAGTGGTATTATTATATAACGCTTTTCATCAAATGTTCTTTTTTTGGAGATTGAATATCCATGAGTGGTGCGAAATGCCGATCTCGGCATTTTGCACTCGCTGTATAATCAAGCTCCAAAAAA
>JAISZB010000033.1 GCA_031269465.1 Clostridiales bacterium
CCCAACTTCCGCTATGATGTGTTCAACGTCAACGGCATTTCAAAAGCAAAGCTCATGGAGATGGAAGGCGCATTGAGGCTGATCTTTCTTCTCGATCAGGAGATTGGCAATGATTTAGGAGAGTTGCCGGAAAGGCATCTGTACGTCGATCAAGAAGCAGGCAAGCTTGGCAATGATGAGAAGATTGTCGTTGCGGCTTGGATTAAAGAAGTTATAAGAATAAAGTATTTTAATGAAGATAAAACTAGGTTTGACAAGTTCGTCGGAAAGGGGAGAAACATCATGGCTTTCTATCAAGAATATTGGCCTGAGGCATGGCAAGAAGGCAAGAAAGAGGGAATCGCCGAAACGGAAAGGGAGAAGGCGGAATCCCTGGCTGAAGCAGAAAGGGAGAAGGCCGAGTATGGCGCATACACGCACATAAGAGCCTACTGCTTTTCATATAAATCCCTATGAAGCTTCGCTTCACCACTAAAGATGAAAATATTAAGCCATATGTGTGTTTGAGGCATGGATAAATGTCCATAAAATGCATTTTCGTACTAAACTATCTGTTTGAGTCTGTTCTCTTCCCGCTGGCACAGGCCCGCTCTGAAAGCCTTGCAAACCGTCAACGAGTACATAATTCCGCAGGTTTCAATATGAAGTAGACGTAACTCCATTTGTCCAAATCTCCATCTGACATCTTGTGGGATACCATTTGGGTTTTGCACGGATTGTCTTCTGCGACGCCATAGATATTTCCCGGAGTGACTCCGAGGCTTATATTCTTGATTCCTCCAGTGAAAACTACGCCTGAGGCAGTTTTGAGGCACGGGAGGCTTATTACAATGTCTGCTTCATAAAAAGCTTTCGGGAGATAATGCTCATCATGCAAAATGAGCCTCGGATCTGATACTTATACAATTTCAGGCGCGTCATATTCACGCCAAGCTCCGCAATCCTCCTCAAATCCTTAAAACCATCAGCCTCAGGCATAAAATCTTAAGTGTAATTGAAATATTCCATCACATCTTTGGTTCTACCAGTCGCGGGGCCTTCCATGATGTAAATCTTTCCGTCTGGATTAAGCTTTCTCACATTTTCGATGAGAGCCTTTGCTACCTCCAGTCAGCTGTTATTCCATTTACTGTCTGTTCAAGAAGTTCTCCGGTAGAGTCTACCCTCATTTGAACAAGATTGGGTTTTATCACAACTGTATGGCCATTTTGGATCAAATCCCCGAATTCATCTGAAGCGTAGAGAACTTCTTCCATCATTTCTCGAATTTCTTCCATTGTTATATCTTCGGCATTAAGCTCCTTCGATTTTGCTATGCATATTGCGGCGCCTTCCTGAAAAGCCGCCTCCTCTGGAACAGACGCCTCTTCAGAATTCGTTTCCTCTGCCGCAAGCTCCTGTTCTGCAATCGGATCGTCCACTGCCTCATTTGCCTGGATCAGGCACGGCTTCTCAGTCTGCGCAAGAATCTCGCCGACTAAAGGTTTATTGGCTGTCTGTGGCGGTTTCGCATGGCAAGCCGACGCTAACAGCATTACGGACAAGCCAGGATTGGTTGCATTCAGAATTTTTATAGCTATTCCGACGGTTTGCAAAGTGACTGTCATTTTGAATAATTTTGTCGTTAATGTTGCTATATTTATCCATATAATTTATTAAAACATAAACATCATCTAAGAATTATACAAATTCATTGATAAATTTTGCAAATTTAAACATATATTCTCTTAAATTTTGAACTTTTCTGCAAGAATTTTATGCTCTTTTGACTGGTGAATAATGCAAATAGAGTTGTCGGAACAGTTCCGAATTTTTCAGTTCATTTCACCCTGCTCCAACTAAAAGCTTTCAGTCAAATGGGAAGGCCTCAAAGTAAAGACCTTCTGCAGTACGGAAAAATTCTTATGAAGCTGTAGATCACGGCGGCTCATCAAAGCGTTTTCAAGCGTGCGATGCCCCGTGACAAGCTGACTCAGAGCAGGCATCTCCAATGTTATATCTGCTTCTTTGCCCACTCTTGTGACTCGTGAGCCCTCCTCACTGTATTCTACCTGGAAGATGCCGTTATTTGCAGACAATTGCGGATCTCTGACCTCCAATGTATATACTCCGCTTCCTTCTGGGTGCCGCATAATCTCCAAGGCCTTTTCTACATTTATAATGCGTGTCATATCACGAGGCATCAGCTTTAAGGTGAAGCTGTGATTCTCGGGAATGATATCTGTAAAACCAATAAAGGTAGGAGCCTGCCAGACAAGATCCTTATGCTTTTGCCATTGCAAGACGTAAAGAAGGGAAAGAACTCCATACAAAGCTTCAGATGAGGCAAACGCCACTTCCAGTATTGTGATTTGCCGATCCTGATTTTCATCTTCCTGCTTTAGCTGTATATATCCTTTTGGCTTGCCGCTCTCGTCCTTCCAAATGTAGGTGCTGATGCCAGTTTTATATGGATCGTTATTCGCAAATATCTTCCATGCCATTTGATCAGGCCATACATCCCTCGCTATCGCATGATTCAGCCCCTTTATGTAGCAGCTGTGGATATACTGAAGATCATCCAGCGAATCTCCTGGAAAATGCTGGTTGAATGAGCCTTTGAACTTTAAATGGGTAAGGCAGTGAATGGGCACGCGTATTTCCATGCGGCAATTGCAGAGTTCATATCCCATGCGTCGATAAAAGGAGTGCGAGAAAGGATTCAAGCAGCTGAACACTGTGCCGTACTCGTATTCCGTCTCGAATATCTCGTGTAAAATCCTGAAAATATTGCCGTCTCTCCGGTACTCAGGAAGGCTGCATACGCCCGAAATGCCGCTCATTCCCACAGTATGGCCATCAAAGCGCATAGCATACGGAATGCTTGTCACGCATGAAACCAACTTCTCGTAGTCAAAGTATCCCCAAGTCCATTCTGAAGGCCTTGGATACGGATCCTCAAACTCTTCTGCAAAATCTCTGCGCAAGCCAAATGATAGGCAACTTATTTTTTTAGCTTCAATATTTTCCTCAGGATCCAGTTGACGAATTTCCATGTTGCTTTTCCTTCCCCTTTTTGATTAGCCTATGCTTAGGACTGGTTCAAAATCAATGCGGTCAATCAGTTTATGCTAAGGGTCAATAATGACTGCATATTTGACTTTGCCTAGCTTATTTATATTTACTGAATATGAAAGCTCCTATTTTGGAGCTTAATTGTGCTCATTTTGAATGCTCTATCAAGCAAGCTCTTGCAAACGTTTGCGAATAGCATGATGCTTCTTTTTGAAAGCTTTCTTATTGAAAGCTTCTTTTAGAGCCTTAATAATTCTACTCCACTAAATTTAGCTTTTCTTGTTTAGTTATGCATTTCCTATTTTATAAGTCTCTTAATCATTATAGCAGTGAAGCAAGAATAAATAAACAGTCTTTGCTATGCTTCACAAAAATGACTGCATCAACTGCAGATTTTGGCGCTTTACAGTCTGCTTATAAGCTTTACTGATTTGCAGGCGCGCCTAATTTTGGGCTTGAGAGTTTTCACGCTGCATAGTCAAGCTAAAACGAGAATTCATCAGCAAATATACTGCTTTTCATATGAAATTACCTTTTTTGGAGCTTGATTATACAGGCTTCAATGGATAATCAAGCTCCAAAAAAGGAACATTTGATGAAAAGCGGTATATCAGTGTATAATACAAAAACCTATGCATATCTGAACAGGTGAGAGAAGTGTTTTCCTTAGATAGCCAATTAAGTCAACAAGTCCTATTTAGAGATTATCCTTTATAAAAAGGAGAGGTTGTTCTGAGTATCTTTAGATGCTTTAATTATAGGCATTTTGGATATTTTGTGATAATTTCTAAGCATAAAAATGAGCATAGCCTCTTTAAATTTCATTGACTATATTACACTTCTCTTCTAAAAAAATATCTTAATTCTCCCAGCCTCAGCGGACCTTGCATTATTCAGAAAAATAGAATAAAATGAATATCTAAGTAATTCGCATCCAGGATTGTGCTTTTTAAAAATTGCAAATATTCGCTTTACTTGCATTGCTGCGCTAATTTCTGCTCTCTTAAATGGTAATGTACAAGCATAAAATGCCAAATTCTGTGCATTCAAAAAGATTGGCTCTCTATGGGAAGCGCCGATTTTGTGGTCTGATATAGGGTGATTTAGGGGGCAATGCGCACCAAAATCAATGCATTTGACTGCAAATCAGCAGTTAAATGCAATCCGCCCAAAAATGATATATGATCCCTCATCCAAAACTAGGATGGGAACACTTATTCAAAGGCGATGAATGCCATCAACCCGCCGCCTAACGTCTCAGGGCTAAAGGCCTTTGACATTTTAGGCAAAGGCATCTCGGCAAGCCCTTGTTGGCTGGCATAAGCTTTAACTGACTGCGCTGTCCAAGAATGCATAGACGGGAGCGGTCGAGCAAGGCCAGTCACTTAAGAGTGCGGAAGCCCCTGTCCATCAATGTGCAGCTATGCTACTGGCCGCGAGCCACGGAAATGTTTCAGCGCGGAACATTTTAAGAGTCGGAGGCTGAGCGTTAGGCTTGAAAGCTGTTGAGTCCCGAAATTATCCGCTGCGAAGCGCATCGATATCTCCTCCCAGCCGGAAGGCGATATGCTGATATCGCCCCAGCCGGAAGGAGATATGCCGCAAGCGACAAGGCTGGCAAACGGCAGCGCGGGGCCGTAGAGCCCAGGCGTGATGTACAATGCGGTGGCGGCAACTCTGGAGGCCCATACCGTTCTTCCATATTTGGAAACATAGCCTGCAGCGTTGCAAGCTGAAGAAGCCGAAAGACGGCTTGGGAGTCGGATGCCGCCGCAGCGCCGATGATGTCGTGCGGCGCTGGAGCAGAGCGCTTGCTGAGAAGCGGCAAAGCTAGAGAGGCAAGGAACGAGCCGTCCGGAATCCAGTTGCTTTATGATTGCGCAGGCTACACGAAGCCGATCGCTTTAGGCGCAGCTGTGAACCGATATAGTGAACTTGTTCTCAATGCGCCGCCAATTCAGGCGTTGAAGACGTTGCCGAAAAACTCGCCGCCGCCAGCCTCGCTTCAACAATCGCGCTCGATCAAAGCAAGAAGGCTGGCTTTCTCCGTCTATAGAAAACAAAACTCAGAAACAGCGCTCAATGTATACCGCTTTTCATCAAATGTTTCTTTTTTGGAGCTTTATTATCCATTGAGTGGTGCGAAATGCCGATTCAGCATTTTGCACTCGCTGTATAATCGAGCTCCAAAAAAGGTAATTTAGTACGAAAATACATTTTGTGGACATTTGTCCATGCCTCAAATGCACAAATGGCTTAATATTTTCATCCTTAGTGGTGAAGCGAAGCTTCATAGGGGTTTATATGAAAAGCAGTATACATAAGATATTGTCTAGCACTAAATCGATTATCCAAGATAGCTCCTGCGACTGACAAGGGCGAAGACGCTGCGAGAATCCCATTTTCATTTCTCACCTTGAAAGTGGAAACCAGGCATCAAAACAGGTGCATTTGACTGCAAATCAGTATAGAAATCCGAAGAATCTGCTTCGATTCTCCGAATAATCCGACAACGCTTCGAGGATTGCCACAGCACTTAACGCTCAGGCAAATTGAAGTTGAATTTCAAGCGCGGACAATCACGTTCTCATGACCTTTGGCTTTATCACGAAAAACGCGCGCAAATGGCTTGGAAAAGAGGCGCGCCGGAGGCAATCCGGCGTCCGCGCAACTTAATGCAATCTATATGCAAAAGGCGGCGCAACCGGCAAAATCGGAAAAAGGAAACTAAATCAAGCGTCGAAATATGTGCATGGCTATCAGCTGCTCGGCAGGGCGCAAGCGCCTGATGGAGGCAATGGCTTCATTTTCGGGAGGCGGCCGGGCGGATATTTTGAAGCGCACGCTGGACGGCGAGAAGACATCCCCAGACACAGGCTGCAAGAAGCTCAAGCCATTGGCTAGGCGAACGGCTATTCCAGCAGAAAGGAAGGGGCGCAATCCTCCCCCCGCCCATTGCCTGGCGGCATTTGAGGCGGGAGTCTCCTGCGCCAAATCTGATGAAAAAATACCTGTTATTCATTTTGCTTTTTTCAATAGCGCTTGCCTCTCCCGCGTGCAAAGCCAACGGGATAATTGAAGCAAAGGCGGCTAGTGATGATATTCCGCAATCATTTATCGCTACGGACGGCGATGGAAACCTCCTTTATGGGCCATCTGCAGAAGTGTCTGCGGAAGGGGCTCAGATGGCGCCAACCTACGAAACGCAGAGTCTCCAATCATCTGAGGCTCAAAATGATGCGGAGCCTAAAACTCAGACTGATTTTCTTGCCAATGCCGCAAGCGGAGAAGGCGTTTCGCCCTCCGATGCTCTGAACAACGCACCCGATCAGCCTTTGTCATCGCAAGCTGAACTTGAGCCAAGCGCAGCGCCCCCATTACAACATGCATCAGCTTCTGCGGCGCCTGACATGTCCAGAAGGCTTATGGCTGATGTCATAGAAAGTGAAAACGTTTTGGCTATCATAACTATTATTATTTTGATTGTACTGCTCTGCTCATCGTTCGCCCTCCATTTCAATTTTGTGGAAAGGCTGAATAAACTAAAAGCATACATAAAGAAAATCGATGTCCAAACTTCACGGACATCTATGGCAAACATTGCCGCAGAAGCGCCAAGCGCAATAGAGGAACTTAAAAATTCAGCGTCCCAGCTGAATAAAATCTGCGAGGAAATGCTGGAAACGCTTCAAGCGCTGAAGTCTGCGCAACTCAGTGATACGCTCAAATCTTCAGCTTCAAAGAGCCTCTCGAGCTACGATTCAGACGACTCCAGCTATGCCCCAATTTCTTCAGCGAAAAAAACAAGAAGCTCAAAGAGCAGCCAATCCTCCATTGACGGCGATTCCGCCTCTGCGCGTGAACAATATGACTTGGCAGGCATAAGTTTATTTGATGAAGTTGAAGAATCCTCCGCTAAGGAGGAAGATTCGACCTCCGCCGTTTCCAAAGAGCATTCCAACTCTTACAAAAAGGATGCTTCTTCCAGGAAAGGTCTCGACCCTCTCAAGGAAGATTTCGGTTCTTCCATTAAAGATTTCGATCCTTCCAAAGAGGATTTCGGGATTAAAGGTTTCGACCCACACAAATGGAACTCGGATGTCTATAATTGGGACTCTGACGCTTACAATTATGAGCCTGGAGATTCTATGGGCGATGCGTCAGCTACTGAAGAAAAGCCTGCCGATTCAGAAGATGAAGAGAACCTTGCTTTAGGGGATGAACCTGCAGCGGCGAAGGAAACTCCGGCCTTGCATTCAGGCGGGCGCGAGGCTTCCGGATCTCTGCATCGCAGCGATTCAATCCTAGGAGAGCTGGTAAGCGACTATAACGATGCTTTGGATAATCCTGCAGCGAGAAACTCATTCAGAAAAAAGTACTCATGCCAAAGCTATGGATTGAGCGAAGATTCAAAATTCATGGCTAATATAATCCCCATTACTTTAGGCGATTTTGATATCTGCGATGACGGGATATTCTTTCTTGCAATTTTGGATGAATTTCCAGGCATGTCATATGTGCTTCCTAAATTCGGACTTAAGGAAAGAAGCGAAACAGATTTGATCGAAGGCGGGTTTTTTATATTATTCAATAAAGGAAGCGCCGACCTCAACTTGCATATAGTAAAGCCGGCCATCTTGACGCAAACCAAGGGCGTTGCCCCGCTTCTTACCAAAGGGACGACGCAGTGAATATAACGAAAAGCTTTTGCTGATTATCATAAGAACTGCATGCCAATTTGAAGCCAAATGCACCTATTTGGAGTTAAAAGCTATTCCTTAAATAAGACGCAGCGCCGAGAATTGCAAGCGGCTCGAAATAAAATCTCCTCATTTGCGGAAAAGCTGTGATTATCCACTTTCAAAGCGCGAATAATCGCACTCGCAACACTGCCAAGATTATACCGATTTGCAGTCAAATGTACCGACTTTGAACTCTATTATCCATTGGCGAGTTATATAATCAAGCTCCAAAATCGGAACTTTCATATGCAAATCAGTATAAATAGGAGCTTTCATACGCAAATCAGCATACCTTTTGGCCTTCCAAGGATCAATGCGTCTGAGTGCGCATCAGTATAGCCTAATTACCTCAGCCTTAAAATGAAATAGCGACGCGCATCGGCGCATCTTTAAACCAGCGGCTAAGCCAAAGGAGGCTTTCAGTTGAAGACAGCAAGCAGAATCTGCAACATACTGTTTATATTAATTGTGGTCATCATCATTGCATTCTCCGGAACCATACTTCTCCTTCAACTTTTAGGCTACAAGCCCATGGCCGTTCTGAGCGGCAGCATGAGGCCTACATATCAAGTCGGAGCTCTCGTCTTTGTCAATACAAATTTGAGTCCCGAGGAAATGCAAGTAGGCGATCCAGCTACATTTTTCAGGGATGAAGACACATTCATCACTCACCGAATTGTTTCAGTAGATTTCGAGGCAAAGACATTTCGAACCAAAGGCGACGCCAACAATACTGAGGATGCGACGAACATCCCATTTGCAAACTACGTCGGGAAGCCGGTCCTTCATATACCGCAGCTGGGCTATGCCATGATGAATCTCAATACTACGAAGGGATTTGCCGCTGGAGCCATTTTAGTCGCAGTGCTCATAATCCTTTTCATTATACCTATTCTATTGGAACCGGATAAGCCGGCTGCAAGCTCAGAAGCTCAAGCAAACTCAAACCCGGCCCCTCTGCAAGAATCTGAAAAGCCGCCGGCGCAACCAAACTGATAAATCGGAGGCCAGCTTTGCGTCAAGCAAAGCTGGCCTCCGATTTAGTTCGCAGTATTTTCAGACTAATTTAAGCAATCCGCGCTAATATAGTTCCATTGACAACGGCTTCATCCCTCTTTATTGACTCGCATTTGATTATGCAAGTGAAAGCGGATAATCAAGCTTCAAATTCGGTATATTTGACTGCGCATCGGCATAGATGCCGAAAGAAGCGCTTTTCTAAGGAAGGTGCGCAAAATGCCTAAATCAGAGGTAAAATCCCTATTTATTGCTCCATTGAAACGCTTTTTCTCGAGACCTTATTCGTGGGCTACGGCTTTCTCCATTATTCTGGCGGGTTTGTTTTCATTCATCCTTCTCGATTCATTTGTAATCCCTAGAACATTTGCTGAAATATCAGGCGAAGCCGCCCCGCTTGAAAGCGTCGTGGAGACAGAGCGTGAACGCAAGGACGAAACCAGTTCTCCTGAAATAACAGATGATCCACTAAAATATGGAGAATCAAATGAGTCTGACCCAGGCGATGTTTTTGAAGCCGCTTCTGAAGAGCATGAGGATTCCCCTGTGATAATAGAGCCTTATGCGACAGATTCCTATTACGAAGATGAAAATATCAAGATAGAAATTGAAACTTATAGAGTTCACGACACGACAGTATACGCAGCCGATATACAACTTGCAAGCGCCCAATACTTTAAAACCGCTATGGCTCAGAACGCATTCGGACGAAACCTAAAGCAAACAACATCAGAGCAGGCTGCGGAGCATAATGCCATTCTTGCCATAAATGGAGACTATTACGGCTTTAGGGACTATGGCTGGGTGCTAAGAAACGGCCAGCTATACCGCAATTCATCTTCTGAGAACGACGTGTTGACTGTAAGCCCTGAAGGAAATTTTAAAACACATCCTGGAAATTCCGATCCATCGCTTCTAGAAGGCATGTGGCAGGCATTTTCCTTTGGCCCGGCCTTAATAGAAAGCGGCGAGATTCTTGTAGGAGAAAGAACAGAGGTTTCTGGACGCCATTCGGCCAGCAACCCCAGAACAGCTATGGGACAGATAGAGCCGCTCCACTATGTATTCATCGTCTCAAACGGCAGGACAGAGAATGATGACGGACTTTCACTTCTGGAGCTTGCGGAGGAGTTCGCCTCCAAGGGATGCCATACCGCTTACAACTTGGACGGTGGAGGATCCGCAGCTATGATCTTTAACGGAAACATTCAAAACACTCCGACTACAAACGGCAAAAGAATACAAGAACGCGAGGTGAGCGACATTGTCTATATCGGATACTAAGCCCAAGCCGTCAATAATAAGGACAATAGCAGCTTATCTTGCGCTGTCAGCTCTATGCATCCTAATCACTAACGTCTATGCCCTATTCGCCCACGGCATTAGATCATGCTATATGGATTTCATGTTCCTATATCCGCTTATTTGCGGATCAGGAGCATATTTTCTCGCTTTGAAGCTGTTTGCGGGAATTCAAAGGAAACTTAGCTGGCGCTTGGCTTCAAACCTATATAATTCAGGGATTGCTGCCTTTACTTGCGGAAGTATGATGCAAGGGATCCTGGAAATCGCAGGAACAAGATCAAAGGCAACTCTCCTTTTTTGCATTTTAGGATTCTCGTTTGTCGCGGCAGGCTTATTTTTCGCTGCTAAAAGTCCTGATTGCAGGCAAAAAGGCTGAGCGTCAAATTTCCTAAGCTTGACTATGCCTATTGCAGCCAAAAGCCCCGATTTTGATGTCTGATTATCCACTTTCAAGGCGCGAAATGCCGGTATCAATCGAACTTATTGTATAATCAGAACTCAAAATCGAGGCTTTTGGCTGCAAATCAATATATCAACATGGGCGCAGCATGCTCATGCTAAAGAGAGAGGATAAAAGAGCATCTGCGTTAAGCGATTTTTAAGGCATTGCGCTTATACCGATTTTCATCAGACGTTCCTTTTTGATGTCTGATTATCCACTTCAAGGCGGGAAATGCCGATATCAATCGAACTCGCTGTATAATCAAGCTCCAAAAAAGGCAGTTTTCTATGAAATTCGGTATATTTGCAGACATATGCCCCTAATTACACGCAAGCATATGCAACTCAGCATAGCGTAAACTGCCATCATCAAGAAATTCTTACACTGAAAACCTGAAAACATTCCATGATGCTTTGGGAATGAATTCAATGAATCTTTCATTTGCACCCGACGGCGCAATAAGCCTTGGAGCTGTATTTTCAGATTTTACCGGGCCGTTCTTGGCATCCAGCTTGGCGCTGTCATACACAATGTGTTCTATCATCGCAGCCTTGGCAAAGTCCCTCAAGTCGATTTCCACTTCCAGATCATCTTCAAGGCTTCTGTTTACAGCAAAAATCGTTAGCTGCGACAGCTCTTCGCTGTGGACTGCCGCGCAGTCAATGTGAGGCAGGTCGGAAAACTGCTCGCAGGAATACTTTGGCGAAGATGACAAAACGCGAAGCGCAGTTCCCCTGCCATTCACAGACGCGTGAAGATACGGATAGAAAATGGTTTGCTTCCATGACG
Organism: Clostridiales bacterium; assembly: GCA_031269465.1. Lineage (GTDB taxonomy): Bacteria > Bacillota > Clostridia > Lachnospirales > WQUN01 > JAISWZ01. The sequence goes on from JAISZB010000033.1 coordinate 11,350, forward strand.
GGCCGTTTGGCTCTGCCATTATCGGAGCGATAACGTTTACGAGCTGCGCCAGGCAGGCAATCTTCACCCTGTCGGAATTATTGATCAGGGTGACTAGCATGGAGCCGACCAGCAGGGCGTCTTCGAAGAAGTAAATGTCTTCAAGCCTGCGTGGAGCTTTGGTCCAAGGCTCCAGATTCTTATCAGACTCGTCAGAATGGTACCATACATTCCATTCATCGAACGAAAGCATGATTTCTTTTTTTCCGTTCTTTTTAGCTTGAACTTTGTCGCAGATCGCCGCCACTTCCTTTATGAACATGTCCATCTCATGCCCTTTCGACACAAACGATTGGCTGTCTCCGCTGGAATTTCGGTAGTATTGGTGCAATGATATGCAGTCCACATTATCATAGCACTCGCTCAGAACCTCCTCTTCCCACAACCCGTAAAGAGGCATGTCTTTGTTGGAGCTTCCGCAAGCCGCAAGCTCTATGGACGGATCAACCCATTTCATAACCTTGGCAGCTTCATTGGCTATCCTCCCGTATTCCAAGGGAGTTTTCCGCCCAATCTGCCACGGCCCGTCCATTTCATTGCCCAGGCACCACGTTTTAATGTTGTGAGGCTTTTTGACTCCATGCTTTATCCTGAGATCGCTGTATTTTGTTCCGCCAGGAAAATTGCAATATTCTACCAGATCTCTCGCCTCTGCTATGCCTCGAGTCCCGAGATTTATAGCCAGCATAACCTCAGAATCGCATTTTGAAGCCCAGGACGCAAATTCATTCAAGCCGAAGCTATTGTCTTCGATGGCCTTCCACGCTAGATCCAAGCGGGTCGGCCTGTCTTCTCTCGGACCGACGCTGTCCTCCCAGTTGAACCCAGATACGAAATTCCCTCCCGGATATCGCACGATAGGGCACTTAAGCTCCTTGACCATCTCCATGACATCCGTCCTGAACCCTTCCTCATCAGCGCTCTTATGTGTCGGATCGTAAATTCCTCCATATACAGCGCGTCCCAGATGCTCTATAAAAGAGCCGTACAACCGCTTGTCCACCGCGCTTATGACAGCGCCTCTCTCAACTGCAAGTTTAGCTTGCTTCATATAGAACTCCTTCCGTTCACATGCAGCTTATCTCCGTCCAATTGCTTTTTGAGCAAATCTCTATAAACTCGTTTTCAGGCATGTCTCAAGCGACCTCAAAGACTGAGCTGCAACGAGAACGCTCGTTTTCGTCGTACATCTTTCATTCGAGCGCTGCTTTGCAGCCAGTTTTTACCTCAATCTCTTAACTAAAAACTTTCGAGTCAAAGCGTCCCTGCCATATCTACCCACGATTTTAAAGCTTCATCAACGGCTGCTTGGATAGCCTTTTTTGATTGGACATATCTTTCTTCGTCAATTTCTATCTTGAATTTTCCCATCGGGAAACCTCTTGCCTCCATAGCCAGCCTATACCCATAAGGGAAGAAAACCGTCTTCATAGCTGATGTCGCCTTTGCGAGCACAGCCTGCAAGCGCGCAGCCTTATTAAAATTTCCGTCTCTTGCCAGAGTGAATATTCCTTCCATAATTTCAGGAAGTATCCCCCCTGAAGCCACCATGCAGCCTGAAGCTCCTACCGCCATCGCGGACAGAAGCATTTCCTCCCAGCCTACAAGTATGCGGAAGCCTTCCCGTTGTTTTGCGATGTCAAGAAACGCAAGAAGATCCGATATGCTGCCGCTTGAATCCTTCATTGCAACAATGCTATCAATCTGCAAAAGTTTTTTAAATGTATCAAAGCCTATGCGGTTGGCAAACAAGGGTATGTTGTAGAGGATCACGGGAATCTTGGACTTGGAGGCGATAGAAGACATGGCGTCGCACACAACTTCCTGCGGATAGCTGAAGTAGTAGGGGGCGCTCAACACCACGGCGTCTGCGCCCGCGTCTGCGCAAAACTCCGCGAACTTAACCGACTGTTCCGTGCCGGGGCTGGATATGCCGGGAACAACTTTTATCCTTCCACCGGCCTGCTCAATTGCCGCTTCAACAAACAGCCTTTTTTCGTCTTCCGATAGCTGTATATGCTCCCCTACATTGCTCACAGGGAAGACACCCTGTATGCCCTTTGAAACGAAGAAATCCACCATATCCCTGATTGCCGGCACATTTATCCTTCCGTTTGCGCCAAACGGCGTAAGCATGGCTGCGTAGACCCCTTCCGGAGAAAACATAGCGCCTCACTCCTTTAGTCTTATTTTCTGCAAGCGCCTTTACAATGCTCTTGCCAGCCCCTAAATCAGGGTGCAATTGATTCTCTTATGATTTGTAATCATGGATTTCTCTTCGGGCGGCCCTTATGCTGATGCTCATTGGAGAGTTCAGATCTTAGAGGGGATTGCGCGAAGCTTTCAGCGGATGATCTAATCCTAATATCAGCGCATTGACCGTGCATCAGCATAGCATCTTAGCCCTCAGCATGATACTATTATATATTCATATAAAAGAATAGTCTATCATAAGGCTTTTTGGCATACTGAATTGCAGCCAGACGCACCTGTTTTTCAACTTGACTTTCCATTTTGCGGTGCGAAAAGCCGATGTCAATCGCACTCGGCTGTATAAACAAGCTTGCATAACAGGAAATTTCATATGCCATCAGCATAAATGCCTATAGCCGCAGTCAAATGCACCTGACTTGGAGCTTTACTGTTCTCCTGCGGGCAAAGCTCCGAAATAGGAATTTTCATATGCGAATCAGTATAGCGGAGACATAAATTAGATGCTATAATCATTGCAGAAGATATCTGCTTTCTTCTTTATTTAATTCCAGATAGGCTCAATATTTATGCGCGTCCTTAAAACTATGGAAAACGGAGATGATAAAATGCATGAGAATCATATAACCTTGACAATCGGCAAGCAGAAAAATATCGCGCTGATTGCCCATGACGGGAAAAAGCTAGATATGATGGAATGGTGCGAGAAGAACAAGGAAATTCTCAAGAACCACTTCTTAAACGGAACAGGAACTACTGCCAGAATGATAACAGACAGAACGGGACTTCCGGTTCGCGGGTACTCAAGCGGCCCTCTAGGAGGCGATCAGCAGATAGGCGCTAAAATTGTAGAGGGCAGAATAGATCTGGTTATTTTCTTCTCAGATCCTTTAACCGCGCAGCCGCATGATCCGGATGTCAAGGCGCTTTTAAGAATTGCTGAAGTCTATGATATACCCATCGCGCACAACTGCGCCTCTGCGGATTTCATAATAAGTTCTCCTCTCATGAATGAAGAATATGAGCACCCTGTCATAGATTTCAGCAAAAATATACAGGATCGAGCAGCAACGTTGCTGTAGGCTGCATATACTCTACCATACTATACTGATTCGCAATCAACTGTACCGATGTTTTGCCGGATTATCCGTTTTCAAGACGCAAAACGGCGATATCGGCATTTCGCACTCAATGTATAAACCTGCAAAACATCGGTACTTTCCAATTCAAATCAGCATGCCTGTTTTTGAGCTTGATTTGACTGGACAGCGTCTCTATGGATAATCAAGCTCAAAAATAGGCTCATTTGCCTGCAAATCGGCATGTCTTTGACGCCCACACAATTTGAGCCGCCATCTTTTTCCCCCGCTCACTTGCAGTCATTCATAGAAACGCCCTTGCCGCATAAATCCTCGAAGTCCTTGATAAACACATCAACAGCCCTCTCAACTGATTCATTCAATATCAGAGCGTCCATCACCTCAGGTGAAATTGTGCAAGCGCCAATGCCATGCTCGCAAAGTTCAATGACTTGCTGGGAATTCTTGAAACTTGCCGCTAAAACCTCGGTGCCCAACCCGTTTATTTTTAGGATGTCATTCATCTGCTTTGCTGCCTTTACTCCGTTTGCGCCTAGATTGTCCATCCGGTTGATATATGGCGCAGCATAGCATGCGCCCGCCTTGCCGGCAAGAAAGGCTTGCATTGGCCCGTAAATTGCCGTAGCGGTCAGCCTGGCTCCGCTTTTGGAAAGAGCCTTTATCGCCTTCAAGCCATCCTCAGTGACCGGTATCTTGACGAATGTGCTTTCACCCAATACCTCTAGTATCCTTTTGGCGTCTTTTATCATTCCATGAAAATCTCTAGCCGCAACCTGAACATGAAGCTCTGATTCCCTGCCTATGAAATTCCTTATCTCCATCAAGGATTCGAACGGCGGCTTCCCGTTCTTAAAGAGTATAGTGGGGTTGGTAGTAACCCCGTCCATAGGATAGATATCCCAAATCCTTTTTATCTCGTCCAAGTTGGACTCGTCTATCAGCAGCCTCATTTAAATTCTCCTTTTTCTTGTTGGGCGCCGCTTTCTCTGAGGCGTTCTTACCGACAGCCTCTTTGGCCCCGTATTTTTTGCTCATACTGATTTTCAAAGGAATTCCTTTTTTGGAGCTTGATTATCAAGCGGGAAAATGCAGAATCGGCATTTCTTACCATATAATCAGGCTCTAAAAAAGGAGGATTTGTGAAAATGGCATGATGAAAAAATTCTGCTAATGCATCAAGTCTGCGCAAAGGCTGCCATTTTTAACACCTCTGAGAAAAGTCAAGCCCCAGGCATGCAGGGGCGGCATTCGCCTATGAACTGCCTATTTTGATTCTTGACTATAGAGCGCATCTGCGGACAATCAAGATCCAAAATAAGATATGCCTGCAAATCAGAAATCATGAGAGGCTCCCAGAACTCCGCATCCTGCCTTCCGACATATACTGATTTCCATTGAATGTTCCTTTTTTGGAGCTTGATTATCTAGTGCGAAATGCCAAATAGGCATTTCGCACTACCTGTATAATCAACAAAAAAAGGCGGTTTAGTACGAAAATCAGTATATTGCGGGAGCTAATGAAAAAATCAACCTTGCTAGCTGACAGCTTATGACTTATAATAAATAATTGGGAATGGCCGCCAAAAGCGAGGAAGAATCCACTAGCAAAGATTTAGGGCGGGAATGGCATTCTTTAAAGAATGCCATTAAACGAAATCTCTCTCCGAAGTTCGGAGTCTCACCTTAAGTCGGCTTATCAGCCCTATGAAAAAACGCGAGCGGCGATAATGGGTCAGTTTGCGGCGCTTTTTAATAGAGGGGCGTAAAAAGGCTCTTGGAATGCAACCCAATTTCCACTCCAAACCCATAGGATTATTCGCTTCGGCCAATCACTCGCCGCCGGCTTTTCCAAAGCCCGCTCGTTTGCTTTCAGCTGTACTATCAGTAAATCTATTGATGATTATACCATTTGCAGGGTTGATTTATCCATGCCTGCAAATGGAACGCGATTTGGAAAAGGCTGTTTGGGAAGGGCGCAAGCCGTCAGGCGACGAGATTCATGCGTATGGCTGTCTTTGATGACGCGCATGCGCTGAACAGCCTGAAGAAGCCCTGGCCTTTGAAATTCCTCAGATTGAATCGATATCGGAATTCGCCATGGCATCTTTTAAGATGCTTGTTTCAGGTTGAGCCGTTGATAAGCGCTTTGGAATTGGATATGCTGATTTGCATATGAAATCTGCTATTAGCTTGACTATCCACTTTTAAAGCGCGAAATATCGATTTCAATCTCACTCGATGTGCAATCTAACAGCAGAATTGGCGGTATCACATGCGAATCAGGATTATTTCTTCGGATGGCGCTCTCAGCTTTCTTACCCGAACTCATCTCGTCATCTAAGAACAAGGCCAAAGAAAACATGCTTCAGCTATGCTGATTTTCATAGAGAATTGCCTTTTTGGATTTTATTCTACAGCGAGCGCGAAATGCAGGATCGGCATTTCGCAACGCTTAATGGACAGTCAAGCTCCAAAATAGGCACATCTGAATGCAAATCGGTATAAATTTGAGACTATCATTAGCCCTTTGAAACGGAGGCTAGCTATGGAAGAGAACATTTTCAAAGATCTGCCCTTTCTTGTTCAGCCAGACAATGTTGCCAGATTTGAAGATAATAAGGTTTTTATATTGGACAGGAGAATATACCCATTTGAGAGGAAATTTGTACAGTGCGACGATTATCAGCAAGTAGCTGAAGCTATCCGTGATATGGTTACCCAAAGCTACGGCCCGCTTTACAGCGTATCATACGGCATGGTTTTAGCCGCTCATTCCGCAGGAAATAAACCTTCAAAACAGCAAATTGGCATAATGGAAAGCGCCGCCAGGACATTGGGAAGCGCTCGGCCCACCAACAACAGCATCGCCTACCAGACCGCCTTCATGCTGAATCAAGCAAAAAAAGCCATATCTGAAGGCTTAGATGTCAAGTCCCTGATGCTTGAACTTGTAGGCAGGCTCTTTAATGAAGAATATGCAAAGGCCTATACGATTGGGAGGCATGCCGCTGATTTGCTGGAAAGCGGCTATGGGGTTCTCAATCACTGCTGGGCTGAAACCACAATTGTGTATACGATGCTCGAAGCTAAAAAGCAGGGCAAGGATATAGAAGCCTTTTGCGATGAGACAAGGCCTTATCTTCAGGGCGCAAGGCTGACGGCAGATGCTATATCCGAAATCGGCGTGCCTACCACGGTTATCTGCGACAATATGCCGGGAAGTCTTATGCAACAGGGAAAAATCAATATTTTTTTCTCAGGAGCCGATCGCGTAGCTATGAGCGGACACGTAATTAACAAAGTTGGAACTTTTCAAGCGGCGCTTTGCGCAGATTTTTTCGGAATCCCCTACTATCCTTTCTGCCCTGCTCCAGATAAGCACGCAAAGTCTGAAAAAGACGTCGCCATGGAAGAGCGCGATCCAAATGAGACATTGTACTGCCTCAAAACACGCACTGCAACGCTCGGAGCAAGGGGCTTATACCCTGCATTCGATGTGACTCCTCCTGAATTGGTAAAAGGAATAATAACTCCCAAGGGAATATTCCCTCCCAACGAAATAGAATCCTTTTATCGCCAGTAGATGTCACCGCAGAACTGCGCGGCTGTTTGAAGACAGCAAAACCATGCGCTATGAAGCAGCAAAATGGCGGAGATTCTTCTGATAATCCGGCAACGCTAAGTGAGAATTGCCGTAGCGGCTATCGGGATGCCGCGTTCATGAGCATCATGAGGGCGAATTGAAGCTCCGCCTAAAGCGGGGGCAATCGTTTCGATGCGCCGCATTGGCTTTATGAGATGGGTGTTTTACAGCAGATTCAAGAATACATGCCCGAATCCCGGCTTGACGTATGGCTATACCGAAAAAAAGACGCGCCTCAGAAATGGCATGGATGCCTGTTGTGACTGTGACATTGACCACGCCGATTTTGCGACGCTGACGTCTGCGTCCGCCGTTTTGCAGCTCTTTATCAAGGCCGGTGAGGCTGATTGTCTGCCCCGCCTTGACTTGCGCTTCGATTACCGCCACATTCGCGCCGTACTCCATTTTTGGCGCGAGTTGCGTCCGCTCCCGGATGGATCTGAAAAATTCCTCGCCTATAGCATTCGTCAAGGACAACGAGGCGGACTTGATCCGCTAAGCGCCTGAATGCGCAGAGCGAGAGCATGGAGATATACTGATTTTCATATAAACCCCTATGAAGCTTCGCTTCACCACTAAGGATGAAAATATTAAGCCATTTGTGTATTTGAGGCATGGACAAATGCCATAAAATGTATTTTCGTACTAAATCGCCTTTTTTGGCGCTTGATTATACAGTGAGCGCGAAATGCCGATATGGTCGTTTCGCGCTCACTGTATAATCAAGCTCTAAAAAAGGAACATTGAATTCAGCATAGCCGGGAAGAAGACCGTCCTGGCGATGTCGGAGCGGCGAATCGCCGAGCTTGATGACATCCTCAAGCGGCTATGAGGACGACCTGACGAGCAAGCAGGCAGACGAAAGCTTCATCAAACTGTCCCGCGACTACTAGTGCAGACAGTCTTAATTGCGCTACAGTCCTATTCGGCTATAATTAAGCGTTTTATAGGCTAAAAGCATGTCGCGCAATTAAAAGCGACAGCACTAGCGCGGGCAGGACGGCCTCAAAGCCCTGTACGTCACTTTGTGGGAAGACATGAAGAAGCAGTAGAAATCCAAGCTGAATGTCAAGAATTTCATCGACGCGACAAGCAATTTGAAAGAGCAAGGCGCAACCGTCCTGCACGAGTTCACCGACAGGATACTCGTCTCTCCGAAAGATAAGAAGACAAAGACGCGGGGAGATTGAGATTGCCTGCAACTTCATCTGCGCATTTGATTTCATTTGATTTCAGTCATTTGATTTCAGCAAGGTGTCGAAACCGTCGCATGAAGTATTGGGCGGCCTCGAGCAAAGAAAAACAGGCGCTAGAAGCGGCAAAGCAGACAGGCGCAAAAATGGAGTCCTAATTCATTTCAACATTTGGCTTATGGTTGGTTAATCCAGTTCCAAAATCGGAGCTTTCCTAGGCGCATGATTTTGCAGAAGCTGAAAAGCAGGAAAGCTATACCGATTTTCCATGAAAATCAGTATAGGCACCAGCATCTGATGGCGCTATTCCGCTGTTTTATACTGATTTGACTGAAAATCAGCATGCAAGTCCCAATATCGGCGCAAAGCATGCCATCTCAATAGCTTTTCCCGCCTTATCAGCCACGAAGGGTCAATTATGGAGAAACGCCCACCATACTGCTTGAATCAGACTCCACATCCCGCGAAAAATCTGTTGTCAGGTTTCTAAGCTTATGATATTATAATTTAGATGCGCATAAATTAACTCTGCATCAGCTATCCATGATCTGAACGAACAGGACATGCTTGAGCCAGTTGCAGCGCCATGCTGCCATTCATCCACTTCAACAAACGGGAGGGTTGTACATGAAAAAAGAGCAAATTCTCACAAGGCTCATAGCCTGCGCGGCAGCCTTGTGCCTTCTTTCAACGGGATGTTCCGGAGATCCAGCCTCAGGCTCCAATAAGACGATTAAAATAGGCATCTTGCAGATTGTCGATCACGTGGCGCTTGACGCCTCGCGTCAAGGCTTTATCGATGAGCTGGCCAATCAAGGCTATGTTGACGGGCAAAACATACAAATCGACTATCAGAACGCTCAAGGCGATCAGTCCAACTTAAAGGCAATGAGTCAGAAGCTGGTTTCTGATAAATCTGATCTCATCCTCGCAATCGCAACTCCTTCAGGCCAGTCTGTAGCCGCTGAAACTCAAGACATACCTATAGTCATAACCGCCGTCACAGATCCAAAGGATGCCGGTCTGGTCAACTCCAATGAAAAACCGGGCACAAATGTCACGGGAACATCCGATATGACGCCCGTAGCACTTCAGCTGGATCTTATGCTTGAAGTTCTGCCCGATGTAAAAACCGTCGGCATCATGTACAATTCCGGTGAAGTCAACTCCAAGATACAAGGCGACCTAGCCGTGGAAAAAGCCGCCGCTTTGGGTCTTCAATATGAAGTTGCCACTGTCACCTCCACCAATGATGTAGCTCAGGTAGCTGAATCAATCGCTTCCAGGGTAGACGTCATTTACGTTCCCACAGACAATGTTATAGCTTCTTCCATGCCTCTTTTGACTAAGATTACCGATGAACACTCCGTACCGGTCATAGCGGGAGAAGAAGGCATGCTTGAAGGCGGCGGACTCATCACCGTCGGGATCAACTACTACAGCCTAGGATTAATGACAGGAGAAATGGCCGTCAAAATCCTTAAGGGAGAATCACAGCCTCAAGACATGCCCATACAATACCTTGACACCAGCAGCATAGTCGTAAACAAAGTCGTCGCTGACAGGCTTGGCATAACCATCCCTCAGAACATTCTCGACTCCGCCGAAAGGATCATAGAGTAGAAGCGCATCCATTATTCTACTGACGCGCATAGGAGAGCTCCGATTTTAGCTTGGATTATGCCACGTAAAAGCAGATATACTGATTTACTTGTGAAAGCTTCTATTTTAGAGCTTGACAGTACTTGAAAGTGGACAGCCATGGCTCCAAAATAGGCAACTCCAAATCAGCGCATAAAGCTGCGCATCGCTATATTCGAACAGAATTGCAGCAATACATATCTCATTGAGTCCGACAGGGGGAACGCGCATGAGCATAGACATAATAGGAACGCTTAGCATTGGCCTGCTATGGGGTGTAATGGCTGTTGGCGTCTACATTACGTTCCGCATACTGGACTTTGCCGACTTGACAGCGGAGGGTTGCTTTACCCTTGGCGCAGCTGTGGCTGCCAGACTCATAACTGTGGGCGCAAGCCCCATTGCAAGCACTTTGGCTGCATTTGCTGCAGGAGCGGCGGCTGGCGCGCTCACAGGATTCTTCCACACAAAACTCCGGATACCGCCTTTGCTTTCCGGAATACTCACAATGACAGGGCTTTATTCCATCAACATCCGCAGCATGGGCATGAAGCCTAATATACCTTTGATGTATGACAATCGCACAATTATGTCTGACTTTGCGAAAATGTTCAGCATCTCCAATAAAATCGCCGTGTTTTGCGTCGCCCTTATATGCGTGTCAATAGTTATTTTCATACTCTGGTGGTTTTTCAACACCGAAATAGGATATGCCATGAGGGCGACAGGAAACAACGAGAATATGATACGCGCCCTTGGAGTGAACACAAATGTGACTAAGATGCTCGGGCTTATGCTGGGAAACTCTTTGGTCGCCTTTTCAGGCGCCTTGATAGCGCAGTTCAACAGCTACTCTGACATCGGCATGGGAATAGGGACAATCGTCATAGGCCTTGCCGCCGTCATCATGGGCGAAGTCATATTCAGCGACAAAAACAGCTACAAAGGCCTGATAGCAGTTGTTCTCGGATCCATATCGTATAGATTCATAATAGCTCTTGTTCTGGAGTTAAGCCGTCTCCCCACTACCGACACCAGAGGCATAAGCTCTATAGTCCTAGCCATAGCTTTGGCTCTGCCGCTTATAAGAAAAAGCTTAATCCGAAAAAAGCCGCCTGCTTCCCTTGAAAGGGAGGTTGCGTGATGCTCAAAGCCAACAATCTCAGAAAAACGTTCTCTCCGGGCACTGTCAATGAGAAATTCGCTTTGAACGGAGTTAGCCTGCAACTTGCTGAAAGAGATTTCATAACGGTAATCGGAGGAAACGGAGCGGGAAAATCCACTTTACTAAATGCCATAGCAGGCGTCTTCCCGATAGATTCTGGAGATATCTTCATCGACAGCAAAGACGTAACCAAATATCCCGAGCATAAAAGATCCCAATTTATAGGAAGAGTATTCCAGGATCCTATCATGGGCACCGCTTCCAGCATGACAATTGAAGAAAACCTCGCCATGGCTCACCGCAGAGGCAAGCCTAGAGGACTTGGATGGGGCATCACTAATGATGAAAGAGCACTGTTCATCGACCACTTAAAGATCTTGGGCCTCGGACTCGAGAACAGGCTGACTTCAAAAACCGGCCTTTTGTCGGGAGGCCAGCGTCAAGCGCTCACTCTCCTGATGGCGACGATTCTAAAGCCGCGCTTATTGCTTCTAGATGAGCATACCGCAGCCCTAGATCCCAAGACCGCCCAAACCGTGCTGGATCTCACCGAGCGCATAATATCTGAAAACCAATTGACAGTAATCATGGTAACGCATAATATGAAAGACGCCTTGAAAACAGGAAACCGCATCGCCATGATGCATGAAGGCGATATAATTCTTGATATAGGCTCCGATGAAAAGAAAAGCCTTCATGTCTCCGATTTGCTTGAGATGTTTGAAAAAGCTAGCGGAGACCAAATCTCAAGCGATCGGATGCTTCTAAGCTAGTAAAGGCGCATCATATACTGACGCGCCTAGGACAGTTCCAATTTTGGGGCTTTATTATATGATTCGACGCCAAAGGTGCTTTTCGCGGAAATTCCCCTGCAAAAATGGCTTAGATAGGCCATGCCCCAACGCCGTTTTTGACGCGCGAATCATTATATATACTGATTTTCATAGAAAATTGCCTTTTTTAGCTTGACTGTACAGCGAGTGCGATTGATATCAGCTCACACCGCTCTGTGAATAATCAAGCTTCAAAAAAGGAACATTTGATGAAAGTCGGTATATTAAGTCTCCAAAACCAATGCATAGACTGCCCAAGGGCATATCGATCTCTTTCGCATTAATCCTGCGCAACCCAGAAGCGCACGCGTTGCCGATCTCGTATAGCTTCTTTTAAGAGAGTCTAAGCTTTGCTCTTGTGCCATCCCAACCAGGCCTATATGCTGATTTGCATATGAAACAGCCTGTTTGAGGGCTTGATAATTACGCATTGAGTAATCAAGTTCCAGATAGGCTCATCTATACTGCTTTTTATATAAAATTACCTTTTTTGGAGCTTGAATATACAGCGAGTGCGAAATGCCGATATCGGCATTTCGCACCACTCAACGTAGCGGCCTTACAGGACTTGCTTCAGAGAATTCATGTCCAGGCCGGAAATCGCGTTCATGGCCGCCGCCAAGTCATCTCCGTTGAACCCCGCGAACAAGGCCTCCATCTTAGCCGACGCCGCATCCATTTGCTCCGACACGGATTACCCTTTATGCGCTGGATAACCCACAAAGTTATTCCTCAAATCCGCATGACTAGATCGTATTCCCCCGTGCCTAGCGTCCCAACTACATACAAAGAGGCTGTGGCTGCGCTTCTCGCCTCATTGGAGGAACAGGAGAGGCTGGAAATTGAGAAGCTTCAGAAGGACTCCAAGATAGTTGAGCAAATAATGCTATTTAAGGCGAAAGCTTATGAACTCAGTCTGCGCAAGGCATAGATGAGGAATGATTATATGACAAATTGGAGAGAAATTTTTGAATCCATGCCTGCAAACAGCAACGGGCTTCTGTTGCTGTTTAGAGCGTTGAAGTTGAGCAGCGCCAGAACTAAATCCCAAATGGTAGACATTCTCGTTGACATTTATTCAAAGCCAGATTTTGTAAGCATGGTATATTATGAAATGACTGATTATGAAAAAGATTTGATTTCATATATCATTCGATGCAATCAGCAGCTGCTAGCCTCAGACTTGAATGCTATCGCTATGAAGCATGGATACCCTTATAAATCAGAAAACGCAAGGCGTTCATGCAAGCTTGCTGATTACTTCCCGTTGTCTTCAAAGCTTTACGCCCTGATGGCGGATAGATCCATGCCTTCGGAAATTGAGCTTGAACTGAGAAAACTGCTTCCTATTCCTAAGGCTGCATTTTTACCGGCTCTACCTCCTGAAGATTGGCACAGAGAAATTTCAGGCCGCGAAAATCAGTTCAAAGATTTCGATATCATGCTTCAATGCGTAAACATCAACGCCTTATCCTCTTCTAAGCAGACCGGAAACATGACAAAGGCATCCGTGCAAAAATTCTTGAATAAAACGGGGTTCATCGAGATTGTAAGAAGCGCGCAGAAAAAACTCAAGTCAGACGATGATTTTAAAGGTTTTACCGACACAACCATAACCTTTGGCATAGCGCAGCTTCTTTTAACCTCGGAAGTTCTGTGCATGAGCGATAATAAATACATGCTGGGCAGCAAAGCTTTGGAATTCTCTGAGATGACAACGCCTGAAAAAGCCCGATTTCTCTACGATTCGTACTTGGCCTCCAACTCAATAAATGAATTGGACAGAATCTGCGGCGTGAAACTGAGATATTCCTATAGTTTCAAGCTTCATTCCGCTCGAAGAAAAATTGCAGAATGCTTAAGCGCCATTCCTGTCAACAACTGGGTGAAGTTTTCAGATATTTCAGAGTTTTTAAGGCTATTTGAAAGGTCTATTATAAATGGGTCCAAATATATACAGGTGCTGGATGAACGCTTCTCCTCCTTCATCACCGCAACTTGGAATGACTTTGAACATCTTGCCATAAACATCTCCATTATGGAATACTTTGCTGTTCTTGGAGCTGTGGATGTCAAAATAGACTTGGCGCATCGAGAATATGGGGACATGCATCCCGAAATAACGCATGTCAGGCTCACAGAGCTAGGCGCTTGGCTATTTGGCATTCAAAGCGACTATAAAAAAAGTTCTACGCATGCTATTGAAGGCAATTTAGGATTCATTGTCCAGCCCAACTTTGACATTGTAGTTCAAAACAAATCTGATAGATTGAGGCACGAGCTTTTTTTCGATCGTTTCTGCGAACGAGCCTCTTCAGACTTTGAAGTGACTGTCTACAAGCTCAATTTCAAAGCGATGGCAAAAGCGCTTGCCCTTAAGATCCCTATAAGTGAAATCATCTCTTACTGCGAATCGTTCTCCAGCGTCCCGATACCCGACAATGTAAGAAGCGCGCTCAACAGTTGGGATGAGCAAAGCAAGAGGATTAAAATACGTTTGGCATGCATAATCGAATCTGATGACATTTATCTTTTGGAAGAAGTCAAAAATTACAAGGGCATGGAGGATCTGACTGAAGGCAAAATTGCTACTTCCATTATCCTAAAGCCTAACAATGAAATGAAAGTTAAATCGCTTATAGAAAAGAACAATCGATTTTGCGTCATAGAATAAATAGGACATTATGCTTGTTTGAATATTTATTATATTTCTATTTGGAGCTTTAGTATTTAGGTCTCCTGTATAATAAAGCTCCAAATAGAAATACCTTTGACTGCTAATATACTGAAAAACAGCCTTATTTGGAGCTTGATTATAAAGCGAGTGCGAAATGCTGCATCTGCATTTCACACCACTCAATGGACAGTCAAGCTCCAAAAAAGGATCATTTGATGAAAATCGGCATATCATCCTCGGGATTTTAATTAATTAGCTTATTGGCTTATCAGTTTATTATATGTTTCCTGAAAATCTTGCACAAAATAACATCTTTGAAATATTATAGGCAGTGGGGCTTCGTACAAGCAAATTTCGTCCTCCACATAAGCGATGTGAACAGGCAAATAGTCTCAGTGGATAATACTCTTCATATGTGCTTTGATATCACGCTGGTTTAAATGAGACGATTTTTGAAAAGTTTAATCCAATGAAAATCATAAGCTTATGAAATGTGAAGATGGATAATAAGGCTTCAGGAGGTGCAAAATGAAATTCAGTTACGGAAATTGGCCTTCATCTAAAAAGGCCGACTTTGCAGATGTTTATGACGATCCTAAAAAACGCATGGGCGAATTTAGCTTTTTATCCCTTGATTCAGCGCTTAAGGAAAGCCTCGCTTTCTCTTCTTTAGCCAATCCTTCATGGACGAGAGCAAAAGACTGGTCATACAAGGGCATAGTAAACGACAAAGACTTCAAACTCCTATCAGCAAGATCAATAATGGCTAGAACTATATACGCTGAAAACATACATGCAGGGAAAGGAGAATCAAGGCAAAATGCGATGCTTGCAACAGCCAACGTCATAAAAAACAGAGTCGCTAACCCGAACTATAAAAACGACGGAAAAAGCGTAGTACTAGATCCTTGCGCTTTCAGCTGCATGTCAGACGGAAATATCGGAGTCAGCAATCCAGCATACTTCTCATCAGACATCCATTTTTGGCTGTACGCTCTCACTCTGGCGGATCACATGTTCAATGCCGCGCGTCCAATCCGAAACAATCTTCCGTCAGCTGACTATCTGTTTTTCTATAATGTCTCCAATTCAATGCCTTTTTACATTTACAAAAAGGAAATCGGAACTTTCATTCCCTGCACACTTGAAAATATAGTAAAAGCAACGCATTTCAAATACCGCCAGGGATACTATAAAATAGCCTTTGCGCCGGTATTGTTTGACAAAACGGCCTTTTACGGCTGGAATGACAGATGATATACGCCTATTTTGGAGCTTGATCATCTACTTTCCAGGCGCGATTGATATCGACTTTCGCACTCGCAGTATAATCAAGCTCCAAAAAAGGCAGTTTTCTTTGAAAATCAGTATAGCGCTCGACTCGCAGCCAAGCTTAAAGGCAGTTAGTGCGAAAGAACCAGCAGGATTTGATAAAGCCAGCCATTAAGCGCCATAATGGTTCATCTGCAAATCAGTATATTTTAGAGAGATTCTTTGAAACCGAAAGGACTGCTAAACCTCGTTCACCACGTTTGCGGGCCGTTTGCCTTCATGAAGCAATATGATATTCTTCCACATATTGATGTGTCCTCGACGGATTGCGCCAAGTGTAATGCCTCCGAAATGAGGCGAATAAATTACTCTGCCTCGCACAGCTTCAGGCAGATCAACAACTGGATTGTCCGCAGTTGTAGGCTCCGGCGCGATAGTATCCAACCCCGCGCCCGCAATTGAGCCTGTGATTATAGCCTCGCGCAAAGCGAGATTGTCAACGATTTCTCCTCTGGCGGTATTGATGAGATATGCAGTAGGCTTCATTTTAGACAAAAAATCCGCATTGACGAGATTTTCGGTCTCAGCGGTCACAGCGGCATGGATGCTTATAAAATCGCATTTTGCCGCCAACTCGTCAACCGTCAGATATGTCGCCCCCAATGCCGCCTCTTTTTCCTCACTGAGCCGGAACACATCATAGTAATACACCTTGCTTCCGAAAGCGCGAAGCCTCGAAGCCGTTGCCTGGCCGATGTCCCCAAAGCCAAGAAGCCCCACAGAGCAGTCTCCAAGCTCAGTAATTCCCTCAATCATGGCTTGCTCCTTCGCCTTCATCTGCAAACCCGACCTCACCTGCGCATCTCCTTTGACGACGCGCCGCAAAATCCCCAACATTAGGAGAATTGCCTGCTCCGCAACCGCTCCCGCATTGATCCCCTTATTATTGCAAACATAGATGCCTCTCTCGGTCGCCGCCTTTATATCCACTCCTTCATAGCCAACGCCTTCGGAATGGATGAGCTTCAACTTTGGAAACGCTTCTATCACCTTCCTGCTGACTTTCGCAATGGCGTCAACCAGCGCAACCTCCGTCTCAGGATCGGCCTTCTCCAGAATCACCTCGTCTGGCGTACCGCGCTCAAAAAATGTCATCTCTGCAAAATCAGGAAATCCAGCCTCCGGCTTATTCTTTTCATATCGGGCTTTGGAACCCACAATCAAGATCTTCATAAGCATTTCTCCTTAAGGTTCAATCCTTGGACTACTTATACTGCTTTTCATATAAAACTGCCTTTTTTGGAGCTTGATTATACAGCGAGTGTAAATGCCGATTTCGGCATTTCTCACCATTTTATGGATAATCAAGCTCCAAAAAAGGAACATTTGATGAAAAGCGGTATATCCTCATGCTTTAAAATTCCGCATTCAAAGACGATAGCCTAGAATATGCGCACGCGCCTTTATACCAACGTTTTTTCAACCTTGGCAAAATCGGGATGGCGATATTTAAAGCAGCCAAATCATTTGGCGGATTCTAAGCAACTCGCCACATCCACACATCACGACGCTTAATTCTTCGGGCATGCCCATTATACACCGATGCACAATCAAATGCACCGGTATTGGAGATTTTTACCCATGTCACGCCGCAGTCAATCTCCAAAACCGGAGCTTTCCTATGCGCGTCGGCATAATTAGAGTTGAAGCCGCAACCGCTCCGCAGATTCCAGGAATGAACCGAACGATCTCAAACATGACGCCAATAGTCATGATCCATGACGCCAATAGTCATGATAGGCGCTTGCGCAAGGTCAAACTCCAAAATCTGCGCTTTCCAGCATGCTATGTTTAAGATCCTTCTTAGCCTGCGCTGGGATGCGCTTCCCAACGTACAGGGATAGACGGATTATGCAGCAATCGCAATGCAATCACTCGCTTCTTTTAGCCTGTCCTTATGAAAAGGACGCTAATGCGCAAGGCGGCTCCGCCAGAAAGAATTTTCTTCACGCTAAGGGGTTCAAGCTCTTGCTGTCAAAGGATGTCAGTGCAGCAGCAGGCAGCCGGCATAAAGCGGCGCGGATAAGGAACCCGCCAAGCCGCCGTAAGGAGCAGGCGAGGAGCGGCATTGCCGCAAGCAATCTCGCGCTTTTTCTATGCATCCAAAGCTTCAACTAGGAAAACGCCTGCCCCAAAGCCTTCATGCCCGCTTCAATCCTCTCGGGCGACTCATTGGAATAATTTAGGCGCAGGGCATTCTTTTTGGCGTTTTCAGCATAAAAAACCTCACCTTGAATGTAAGCCACTTTTTTCTCTATCGCGAAAGGAAACTTAGCCGACGTGTCGGTTCCGTCCATAAACTCGCCCCATATAAACAACCCTCCTTCAGGGTCGGTGTGTTTGAAGGAGTCAGGCATGTACCGCTTTATGGCATTCATCATAGCATCTTTTCGCTCTTTGTAGATAGGGAGGCTGCGTTTTATATTTGACAGGAAAAATTCCTTTTCAATATAGCGCTTGATTAGGTGTTGAGAGAGTGTTGCGGTATGGAGATCAACCCCTTGCTTCCCAATGGTCATTTTACGTATGATTTCGGAAGGGCCGATGGAAAATCCGCATCTTAAGCCAGGTGAAATGGTTTTTGAAAAGCTTGAAACATAAACTACCACTCCCCTTTCATCCATCGCTTTCATCGGAGCAACTGCTTCCCCTGAGAAGCGAAGCCGTCCATAGGGATCATCCTCCATGATGATTGCTCCATGCCTCGAAGCCAGCTCTATAATGGCCTTGCGCCTTTCTAGAGGGCAGGTCTTGCCTGTTGGGTTTGAAAAAGTGGGAATTAAGTAAATGAGCTTTGGATGATATTCTAACAGCTTCCCCTCCAAATCAGCAAGATCAATGCCGCATTCATCAGCTTCGACTCCCACCGTCCTGGCATTATATGAGTTCAGCGTCTGCAGGAAGCCGAGAAAAGTCGGACGTTCCACCAGCACCGCGTCTCCTGGGTCAAGAAATGCCTTGCACAATAAATCCAAACCCTGTCCGCCTCCGCTGGTTATAAGAACATTTTCCACCGTTTGGCCTATTATCCCCAAATCTTTCACCTGTTCAAGCACGACCTCGCGAAATCCCGGGATTCCTTCGGTAACGCTGTATTGAAGCATGCCACGCACCGCAGAAGGATCGTAAAAGAATTCGCTTGCAATCTCGCTTAACTGCTGCACTGGCAAAGCATCTCCAGCTGGCAGCCCTCCGGCAAAGGAAATGACCTCTGGCTTGGATGTGAGTTTGAAGATCTCTCGAGTAGCGGTGCCGTTCATTCCGGCTAGAGCCTTGCTGAAAGTATAATCCATCTCAATTATTCCTCCTGTGGATTTTAAGCGCGACGCGCATGTCCGATTTTTACAGTGATTATCGTGCGAATTGACGAGGTGTGCCAAAGCGCATTGGAAAGTAAAGATTTTAGGACTGGATTAGACAGCGTGAAAGGGCATATGCTGATTTGCATTTTAAAGTTCCTATTTTGGAGCCTGATTCATTGAAAGCATGCCGGTTTTCATGCAACGTTTCTTTTTTAGAGCTTGACTGTCCATTGAGGGGTGCGAAATGCCGATATCAATCGCGCTCGCTTTTATAATCTAGCTCTGAAAAAGGTAATTTTAAGAGAAAATCAGCATACCTGTTTTTGAGCTTGATTATACATAAAGTGGATAATCAAGCTCAAAAACAGGTACATTTGACTGCAAATCTGTATATATAATGTCTCAATGGATAATCAAGCTCTAAAATAGGTTGATTGCAAATCGGCGCATATGACTGCGCATCAATATAATTCTGCCTATTTTGGAGATGGATTATCCAGCTGGAAAGCGGAAAGCCCATCCTCAAAATAGGCGCGTTCAAATGCGCAGCCGCATAAAAATCGATTGTTAAGCGCAATAGCTTCATGCCAGAAGCAACCTGTCATTGGCAAGCTCGCCGCCTGAGGCCTGCTCAAACCTAAGCAGAAGATCTCTGACATGGAGACTTGACTTTTCTTCTCCTGATACATCGTATATGATCTGACCCTCGTTCATCATGATCAGTCTATTTCCATATTTTATGGCATCTTTCATGTTGTGGGTGATCATAACGGCGGGGATGCGCTGCTCAGCCGTCAATTCACAGGTAATCTCCATAACCTTTGCTGCGGTTTTGGGATCGAGGGCGGCTGTATGCTCGTCAAGCAGAAGCAGCCTAGGGCGGCGCAATGTGGCCATAAGCAACGTAAGCGCCTGGCGCTGTCCTCCCGAAAGCAGTCCGACCTTGCTGCTCATGCGAGTTTCCAAGCCCAGATCAAACTGCGCAAGCCGCTCCTGGAAAAAACTCGCCTCTTTCTTCTTAAGCGCTCTGCTGAGGTTGCGCCTGTCGCCTCGAAGCATCGCAAGCGCTAGATTTTCCTGAATTTCCATAGTCGCCGCAGTGCCCATCATTGGATCCTGAAACACACGGCCGAAATACTTTGCGCGCTTGTGCTCGAGCATTTTGCTGAGATTGATTTCAACTCCATCAACATTCAGGGAGACGGTTCCTGAAGTGGGAGCGTGAAGCCCGCAGATGACATTTAGAAGAGTTGACTTTCCTGCGCCGTTTCCACCTATAACCGTAACAAAATCGTTCTCTCCCACATCTAGCGAAACGCCGTCCAGGGCTAACTTTTCATTTACAGTGCCTTCATTGAAAACCTTCACTACTCGATCTAATTGCAGCATAAATATTCACCTCTTGAATTCTATTTTTTGGTTCGCCCGCAACTGCGGCTCCATCATAAACTTCTCTTTTTTATCCGCCTTTCCAAACCCAAGCCTGTCTAGCGCAATCCTGGCAAGGCGCCTGAAGCGCGGCAATGAAATTGCAAGCACTACCATTGCGGCGGTGATGAGTTTTGTGTCGGTGGGAAGCAACAACCCATAGAAAATAATCAAGGTGATTATGATATAGTACAACACGCTTCCCAACGCAACCAATGCTAGCTTTACATAAAAAGGTGAGCGCTTGCCCATGAAAGCCTCGCCCAGAATGATTGCCGCCAATCCCATGACAATAGAGCCGGTGCCGACATTTGTGCCGCCATAGCTCATATGCTGGGCGACAAGCGCGCCAGCCATGGCAATCAAGCCATTTGAGAGACAGAGCGTTAAGATCTTCATAGAATCAGTGTCAATTCCCTGAGCGCGGCACATGCGCTCGTTGCTCCCTGTAGCCCGCATCGCGGCGCCTACCTGGGTTCCAAAGAACCAGTACAGCAGTGCGATAACCAAAGCGCAGGCCGTCAGGCCGACAACTGCCGTAGATGTATGCGTTGCGATTTGGCGTTCCATCCCCATATCCATAAAAGCATTCTTAAGCGGCGCCAGAATCGACTGGGAAGACTGAATTGAAACGCTTGTGCCTCCGTTCATAATTCGGATGTTGATGGAGTACAGGGCTATCATAGTCAAAATGCCTGATAGCACGGCAGGTATTTTTAGCTTGGTATGAAGCAGCCCTGTGCAAAGCCCCGCGAAAATCCCGATTAACGCCGCTAAAAGCGTTGCTATAAGAGGGGAGATGTCTTCGTTGATAAATTGCAGTCCCACCGCGCAGCCTAAGGACACAGTACCCTCAGCGGTCAAATCAGGAAAATCCAAAATACGGAAGGTGAGGTAAACGCCGATTCCGAGTACAGCCCAAAGCAGACCTTGCCCGATGCCGCCGTAAACTGATATTATAACGCCCATACTGTGCCTCCTTCATGCCGGCGGCCATGTGAATTGGACTCCCCCATGGCCGCCGCTTGGCATTCATCCTTTATTCGGCGCTGCCGGTATTTTCAGCGGCTTGGCTTGAAAAGCGATCCTTTAGCGCCTGCGGAATTTCAAAGTCTATGGCAGCTGCGGCTTCTTCATCGAGAGAAAGCCTCAACTTATCGGCGCCTTGGAAGTAAACAGGTATATCTTCCGCTTTTTTCGCGCCAGTAAGTATATCCCAAGCGATCTCCGCCGTAACCACGCCCATGTCGTAATAAGCAAATCCAAAGGCTGCAATCGCCCCGGTATCCGTCATGAGTCCGCCGTCGTTTACCACCATGGGAAGGCGGGTGATATCCTGGTTTAGGGTCTTTATTTGGGCCTTGCCGTCTCCGATCATATTGTCCGCGCCCAGGTAGATTCCTTGAATCTCTTTATCCGCGGCAATTGCAGAGAAGACAGCTTGAAGCTCGCTGGTGCTCGCGATTACTTTATTCACAAGCTCAATGCCTCTGGAATCGCATTCCTCTTTAAGCCAATTGTACTGGGATATTGCGTTTGGCTCTGCGCTATGTATGATTGCTATCTTCTTTACGGGTACATCGCCATATAGCTCTTGGAATAAATCAACCTGCTCCTTGATAGGATTGCGATCCGAAGCTCCGGTAATGTTGCCGCCAGTTTTTTCATAGCTTTCCACCAAGCCTGTTTCAGGATCGGCAGGATCTGTGATGCAGCTGAACACGACGGGAATTTCACCGTCAGCCGCTGATTTTGCGGTTGTAGCCGAAGGAGTGGCGATAGCCAGAATCAAGTCAATGCTTTTTGAGACGAATGTTGTAGCAATCGTCTGCGCCTGAGCGACATCAGCGTTTGCGTTTTTGACGTCAAACTCAATGGATTTGCCCCCGGCCGCAGCCAACTCATTCAGTTTATCTTCAAAGCCCTGCCGCGCAAGATCAAGCGGCGTAACAGTTACAAACTGACTGATGCCGACTGTGAAAACATCCTTTGACTTGCCCCCGCTCGAACAACCGGCTAGCGCAAAAGCCGAAGCAAGCAAAATGGCAGGCAGTTTTGCGACATACTTTTTGAGTTTCCCCATTCTAAACACGCTCCTCCTATTTTTATACCGATTTGCAGTCCAATTAATAGAGTAGGAACTTTGAAGGCAAATCAGTATGATTGCACAAAAAAACGCAGCAATGAGGCTTATTCAGCCTCATTGCTGCGCAGTTCGCGAAAAACTATAAAGAAAAGGGCAATTCCTACTTTGTTAAGATTATAACACGACTTTAAGAAGATGTCAATTAAAATCTTAGTTGAAAATTACCGCATTCAAACGCCCATCTATGCACGAAAATGACAAAACAAACTTTAAAGGGCTCAGCCACTGCGCAGAAGACTGGCATAATCCTCCGGATTCGAAAGAATCCATTGAACATGTCCAAATCCTCGCTGAGTCAAAACACGGCATCTGCTTCCCTTTTTCTTAAGTTTTGATATTGAGTAGCGGCATGGATCCTTTTCTCCGTAAAGAAATATAACATTTTCAGAATCCAAGCAAGGATCATGCTCAATGCCAATATCATCAGTCATATTCTTTATACTGGCGATGTCATAATGAGCCGTTATTTTTTTCATCATTGGCGCAAGCTGCGGATACAGACTCTCCACTCCTAACTTGGCATGGGGATTTTTCCTGCACTTTTCTGTTATGGCAATTTGGGATTTAACGAAAAGAAACTTCAGCAGAGGATTCATCCTCTGAAAAGGAGCGCCATCCAAAACGAGCCTCTTCACCTCAAATTCTTTGCGCCGAAACAATTCGAAAGCTGCAAGCGCGCCCATCGAAAGGCCTGCAACGGCTTGCAAGGAGCTTATGCCCTGAGTCTTCAAATATTCGGAAATTAAATCCGCTTCTTTGCTACGGCTTTCATATACCGAATTGTCTGCTAAATTGTGCCCGTCCAGTGTCGGACATATAAGATAGCAGTCTTGCAAATATGGATAAAGCCCTTCAAAGCAACTTCCGTCGCACTTAGCAGGATGGATTAGAAGCACAGCTGGATTTTTGCAAGAGCCGCAAGTTATAAACTCCATTAAGTTACTCCAATCCGCGCAAATATGCCAATGCGCATACTTAAACTCAGTTAGCTTCAACTAACTATACAAGTATATATCCTGCTGCAATCTTTGTCAATGCAAGAAGAGCAGCCTATGGCGGCTTGCATAAATTCCTGGCAAAGGCTCATATTTGAAGCAAGCCTCCAAATGAAGCAACCCTAATAAAAAAGGATTAACCATATATTGGTTAACCCTCTTCCAAGGACAAAAAACAATCGCAATCCGATCCTGAAGTTTCAGAGCAAGTAATGGGGCTAAAATTAATCAGAGCCATACTTAACCTTAGAATCCTAAATTGTTTGCATTCGCTTTATTTAGGATAAGCTCAAAAACGCAGAAGGAGATTCATAACAGAATCGCGCCTGCTTTAAAAATTTCTGGCAACGTTTCGAAAACTAATTATGGCTAGCCAGCCACGCATCCAAGAAACTACTCGGCAACATCCTCAACCGGCGACTCTTCCTCAGTCGATCCCACAGCGTCTTTAGAAGCTTCATTGGTCGCTTCAGGCTTTTCATCATCAGCCTGTGATACCGGTTTTATTTCCGGTGGTTTGACCACTACGATTTTTTTCTCTTCGCCTGAATCATCATCCTCACTCTCGGCTTTTTCAGCCGCTTTTTCTTTCAGCTTCACAACAAGAAACGCAACCGCCGCAGCTAGAACAGACGCTGCTCCAACAAGAATCCAGATCCATGGCGCATTCTTTTTCAGTTTCTTCATCCAGCTCGTCCTCCTTGTACTTAATGCTAGTGCCTAAACTTCCCTTCCAGCTTTCCTTTTATAAGTTCTCCTATTTAGAAAATCTTATTGAAAAGCCTGTGCTTTTATACCTGCATTTCGCCGCCGCATCTTAATAGATTTAAAGCCGAATTATCAATTAAGATTAGTAAATTCTGATTGCAGAGGCGGAAAATAAGCAGCTTATTCGTTATTGGATGCAGGAGGCATGTTTTTATAGACATATTATATGATTGCCAATTTTAGCGCCTTAATACTACATCGATGCTAATGATTCTGACTCCGCTGCGTATAGAAGCGGGGGATTCTCGCGCTATGCGCCTATCGGAGCTGGATTTCAATGCGCCATCCCCGTATGTCCCACGGCTGTTCAGCTCTGCGTTTAGGCGGTTTGCAACATGCTCAAAGCCCCATTTTTGATATTTATCGCCGCGTCTGCGACCCTATCCAAAATATTGCCGCAACCGCAAATATACGTCCTCTACGGCAATTCCAGCTCGACTTTTTTCGCGCCTCAACCAGAACTCTTTTACTGGGATGATAGCCATTTATACTGATTTTCACAGAAGGATCCCTTTTTTGGAGCTTGATTATACAGCTTGCATCCTAAAAGCCGGGCGGACATCCCCCATCCTCCGGCTTGCTGAAATTCAGCGGCAAAATTTTCTCAGATTTAATATGCGACAGCTTGCTTCTTAATAGTGAAGCGCAACACCCTAGAGGTTCATACGAAAATAGACATATATACTGATTTGCATTGGACTGTTCCGATTTTGACCTCAATGTCGTATCATTAGGCTGCTATACTGCTTTTCATATAAAATTATCTTTTTTGGAGCTTGATTATACAGCGAGTGCAAAATGCCGGTACCGGCATTTCGCACCACTCAATGGATAATCACGCTCCAAAAAAGAAACATTTGATGAAAAGCGGTATAATCAGTATTGCTTCCAATATGAAAAACATATTATAAACGCAAGTTCTCATCAAAGTCTATGAATACAGCTTCTCAACAATTTCCCTACGCAATACGATCACAGTAATTTATACAAAAGACTTAAAAATGATACAGCATATATCATACTTATTTTACTTGATCTAAAGATGAAATGCAACATAATTTTAAAGGCTAATTTTGCAGATAGAGTTGCTAGAGCCTATTTTGTATATGCGTCCATAAGTCATGATATATTCAAGTGCAATTATTCAAATATCGATTATCCACTTTAATCGTCTTCAAGAGCTTATCTGCTAATTTGCATTATTACGTTCAGATTTTTTTGCCGGACTTTGAGAATGTGGATAATCCGGCAAAAAAATCGGTGAATTTTCGATTGCAAAACAGTTTATCATGACATTTTTTCAAGACTTCGGAAGTTTTCATATTTACGTTCTTCAAACAATCAAAAGTACTCCAATAGCATAAATTATAGTAGTTGTCGCGGCGCGTCAATGCACCCTGTAGCTGTTGGTTCTCTCTATTGCGTCCCACATCTCCTTTGGTGTCAAAGCGTCAATTGCATGGAAGGAAGCTTCAACCACCTTGCCGCTCTTGGCTTCCTTCGCCCTAAGTTCAAGAAGCCCCGACTCGTTCAGCCTGAAATTCACTTCAATCTCAGTATTTCGAGTAACCCCTTTCGGCAGCTCAAGCTCTGCGGTTCCAATCACTTTTCCCGCTTCAGGCTCTATTACGCTCTCTGAGGATAGGGACTCCATTATTTTAAACCTAACGCTTTTCTGATTGTCGGTTCTTGGATAGAACGTATCTGTGCCCGTAGACGGAAGGTCTGAATTTCTTCGGATTATATTATATAGCTTCAACTTGTTAAATTCATCATATGCTTGCGTTCCAAAACTGCGACTGGCGACATTTACTATTTTTATTTCCCCTTCTGGCAGGTAGCGCCCTTTTCTCGGCTTTACCGCAGCCCTTCGAGCAAGCTCAGAAACGTTCACCCTGCCCTCGTCTATCTCCTGCTTGACCTCTTCCACAGATTTTCCAACATACTGCGAGACTTCTTCCAGAAAGATGTTATATTCGCTCTCTCTCTGCGCATATATGGCAGCGCCTTTGGCTACCGCCTCATCTGGATCAAATAGCCTCGTTTCAATGTTGAATGCCTCCCTTACGCGCCTCATAACCTGAGGCATCCTGGACGAGCCTCCGACAAGGAGGATTTCTGAGACATCCGACTGCCTGCAACCTTTTTTCTCAGCTTCCTCGAACACTTCCCTGGTAATATTTATAGTTTGCTCCAGCAAGTCCGCTGTCAACTCATCCAGTTTGGCGCGCGTGATCTCAAGCCTGACTCGCTTTCCTTCATAACTGACCGCCAAAGGCGCCCTGTCCTTGGACGTTAAAAGCATCTTTGCCCGCTCAGCGGAGAGAGACAGCTCTTGAAGAGTCTCAATATCATCCATTATATTTGAGTCTCCCGTCTCAGCGTGGAATGAGTCCACCAGATGCTTTAGCAAGCGATCATCCCAGTCCTTCCCGCCCAGCTCGCGGCGCCCTCCCGTGCATACGACGCGGATTTCTTTGGGACTTATATTTATTATTGTTGCATCGAAGGTTCCTCCGCCAAGATCGTAAACCAGAACCGTCTTGTTCTGCGCAGCGCCGGAAGCGCCATATGTGATTGCCGCTGCGGTGGGTTCATTTATTATGGAAAGGACGTTTAATCCCGCTATCTTTCCGGCGGCAGCTGTGGCATCTCTCTCCGATACGCCAAAATAAGCAGGGCAAGTAATGACAACATCCTTGACAGTCTCTCCTTCAGCAAGCTTTCCTCCCATTCTCAGATAAGCGGCTGCGTCGTTTACAACTTTTCTTATAATGTATGAAGTTATCTCTTCGGGCTTTAAATCAATTCCGTTGATGTTCAGGGAAAACCCCGCCTGCCCAATTTTTCTCTTGATAAAAGTTACAACTTTGCCGTGATGAGCCTTTACGTTTTCTTTGGCGGCAGAGCCGACAGAAACGTCCGTCTGCGTCTCAAAGAACACCACGGAAGGCGTTGCAAGATCCCCATCAGAGTTTTTAAGCACCACAGGCTTTTCATTCTCATCGATATACGCGACGCTTGAATAGGTGGTGCCAAGATCGATGCCGAACACTTTGCCCATTATTAAACCTCCTTGTGTTTTCCAGATTCTATAACTGCCGCCTTTACGACCTGTAAATGACTTCTAGCATATAGACCTGCTGATTCGGGATCGTCATCACGTTATAGCCTGCTAAAGCCGTGCTGCATCTTCTAGCTGCGCTTTTAACTATGTCCGGCAAACGGCCTGCCACAGCTGATTCCAAGGGGCTGTTTTTTTTAACTTTAAACATTATGCTTGTCTCTTTATTTCTCATCGCCTCATACAGGCGGTTATCCAGTTGCGCTTCAGTTTCCGCCAGCAACCGATTCACCCTGAAATAGTTGTACGGCGCTTGCGGGCATGGGGGAAAGCACCTTCTATCCCAATTGTGATCCTTTGATATCTCTTCGTCATCAAGGCCGAAATATCCATAGTTTGGAATTTCTATATTTCCGGAGAGCTGATTGTCCCATGTGACATCTACGTGATGGTAATAGCCGCTTATCTTTACCGCGTTCCAAGCATGAGGGCCCGAAGCTTTGGCGCTTGAAGCCGTTCCAGTTATGACATGGCATTCAATGCCGGCCTTCTCGCATAAAAGCTTCATCGCCATGGCATATCCAGAGCATGCGCATTTGCGCTTAATCATTGCCCCAACCACTGTATATGAGTCCTCGCGCCCTGTTTTAGTTGTGTTTGCCATCAGTAAAGCTTCATAGTCATATGTCACGTTTTTTCTTATATAATCGTGAATCTCCAAGACTTTGCGGTAATCAGCCTGGTTGCAGGCTTTTATCGAGTTCGCAATGACGCCTGCCATAGACTCCAGCTTTCGGCTCAACTGTCTGACTTCTTCCTTAGCAAACGAATACGAAGGCTCTATGCAACATCTGCTCCCTTTGACTATGTATGTATGCTTCCGGCAGACGAAGTAATACTCCGGCATGGTGGAAACTATATGGCTGAAAACATTATGCAGATTTGCCTCATTATTCACTTCAATACAAGGAGCCATTGCATTTAGCCCTGCGCGTATGGCATTAAACGCTGACTTGCAGCCCTCCGTCAGCCCATTGTAGAAATACTGATTTATTCTGCTCATTTCATCACCTTTATGAAATATAAGGAGGGAGGTAATAACATGAAATTTGAAGTGATCCGCCTTGCAGGCGTGTAATCATTAATATACCGCTTTTCATCAAATGTTCCTTTTTTGGAGCTTGACTGTCCATTGAATGGTGCGAAATGCCGAAATCGGCTTTTTGCACTCGCTGTATAATCAACAAAAAAAGGCAGTTTAGTTCGAAAATATATTTTATGGACATTTGTCCATGCCTCAAACGCACAAATGGCTTAATATTTTCATCCTTAGTGGTGAAGCGAAGCTTCATAGGAGTTTATATGAAAAGCAGTATAGCTTGATATACCGATTTTGAAGATGGATCATTTAGGGCTTTTAATAATCCATCTTCAAAACCGGTATTATGCGGGAATTCCACGAGCCAGTCCCGTTTGTCCCGCGGCTGTTTATTTCTATTCTCATGTTGCCTGCAGCATGCGAAACGCCTCGCGCTTGCTGTTTATCGCCGCAGCTTCGTCCCCGTCCAAAAGGTTGCAGCGGCCGCAAATATATACTGATTTTCATATGAGATCACCTTTTTTGAAGCTTGATTATACAGCGAGTGCAAAAAGCCGATAATGGCATTAACGCACCATTCAATGGACAGTCAAGCTCCAAAAAAGGAACATTGAATGAAAATCGGTATACGTCCTCTCCGGCAACATCAGCCCGCAGCAAACAGAACGCTTTTTACTGTATGATTCCCATCCCTGGATGGCTTCCATCCCTGGATGGCTTCCATCCCTGGATGAGAGCCGTTATCAAACTATCATCAAGCGCTTTCCTTGTTAATCTATCCATCTTGCATCTTGAAATCCAGGCGGACATTATCATCCCCTGCCCGCCCGCAGTTTTCCGCAATTGAGCGCCTGGCGCATCGCTTTCATGCCGAGGCCCTCAATTGCGGCGCAATCATAGGCATTGGCCATCCGTCCCGGCTGTTTGCGCGAAAAGTTCTCCGCTCTCTGGCGATATGCGCATGCAGCATTGCGATTTCATACCTCTGCTTGCTGTAGCTCCCACTGCATTTCTTCATGCTCGACAGAACCCTCCGCATTCTCGCGAGTTTGGCTTGCGTGCGGCGGAAGCGCCTCGGATGCTCTCCATTTTCTCCCTCGCTGGTATGCAGAGTTCTTTCATGGAGAAGTCCAAGCCGACAATATTATTATAAACGAGATTCGCCGCATATGAATTTCACTCGCGGCGCTTGCATTTGAAACTCGGAAATACCGCGTCGGAGCGCCTCCAAATCCAGCTGGGCATTGCGTGATCGGCGCTTCCTTGGCAAGGTTATCGCGCTTGATTTTATCTTAGAGCATCAGACTGCGGATTCTGCGGACTCACCCAAAGGTTTGGGCGGATAAACCCGCTCGCAGCCTATTAGGAAAGCAACGGAACTGAAGCGCCTTATTCGTCGTCTCCCGACGCGTTTCTCCTCGGCGTCGGCAGGCGGAAGCTTACTGGCTGAAAGTATCCCCGCCTTTTTCGACTATTATTGCTTATAAGGATTATTTTTTCTTGCTTTAATTCTAAAAAACCAGCGCATTCTCGCAAGAAAAGGCCTTGGAGATTCGCGCAGACTAAATAGGCGTGCGACTTCTCGGCAATCTTGGCTAAATGCTTATTTGCTCAGATTATAGAAAAGATGCTTTGCCAAGAACCATTCGCAGCCGCTTGCTTTTTTTATGATTCACAGTGGCTATTATATCATAATACACTGAAAAGCGCTATATCTCATCTACTTCTCACCTTTTTTTCTTTCCTATTTTTAACGAATTATCATAGATTTGTCAAAAAAGGCGGCCCGCATTTCTTTAGCGGGGCGCCTCAAATTGGATTTTCAGCTTCGAATAATCATTCAAAGGCAATTGCGGGCGAAGTCTCAACAATCGTCACTAGGCAGCCGGGAAGCTCGATTTCGCCTTCATCTCCCGTTAGCTGGTATATCTGAAGTCGCTCCAGATTTATAAGAGGCTTCAGATAGTACATGTCCTCGGCTCTGAAAAAATCCAGCGTAAGCTCTGTAAGCCCCGTCAATGAGGACAGGGCTTCTAGGCTGTCCCTGCTTAGTTCATCAACTCCGGTTACATGCAAACTGAACTTTTTCAAATTGCTCAGTGAAGCAAGCTGCGCGAATTCCGGCTCATTCAATCTATAAGTGTATGCGTATAGAGATGAAAGGCTTCGCATTTGAAGCAAAGGCTCAAGATCGCTCAAGCTGTTTATGCTCAGGCTCAACTGAACCAAGCTATGCAGCGAAGGAAGCACTTCTATGTCTGTAGCTCCCGTATAGTCCATTCTAAGGATGCTCAGCTTTGGCATTCCGGAAAGAGGCGAAAGATCTCTGAGCTTGTTGTTATAGCTTATATTTAGAGCGGCAAGTTCAGGCAGATTCGAGAGAGCATTCGCATCCTTCAGATAGTTTCCGCTTGCATCCAGTTCAGCCAGATACTCCGACTCCGCAAGGGGATCAAGGGAGGTGACTTTATTGCCGCTCAGCTCCAAGCGCGATAAATATGGAAGCGCGGCCAGCGGCGACAGATCCCCTATCTCATTTCTTGAAAGATTCAGGCTTCTCAGCCGTACCATGTTTGAAACCACCGATAGATCTATTATGTTGTTGTCGCTCAGATTCAAATATGTAAGATTTTTCAGTTCAGCCAGGGGAGTTAAGTCCGAAGCTGCATTCCCGCTCGCATCTAAGCTTTCAAGCCATATGAAAGATGAAAGGGGTGTCAGATCTGACATTCCGTTTTTGCGCAGAGAAAGGGATTTCAGCATTTTTAAAGAATTCAACTTCTTTATGTCTTCATCACCCATGCCGTTTGCCGAAAGGCTTTCCAGGTTTGAAAGAGCAAAAATCGGGGAGAAGTCTTTTATCTCGTTTCCTTCTATGTTAAGCGCCCTAAGGCTTTTAAGTCCTTCCAGCGGGGATAAATCAGTTATTCCGCAGTATGATATGTCCAGCTCAGTCAAATTTTGCAGTTTGGATAGAATTTTAAGGTCTTTTATGCCTGTAAAAGTCAATTTCAGCTTCTTAAGCCTGACCATTTGAGAGATGGGCCTAAAGCTGTCTATGCCGCAGTAGCTCAAGTCAAGGGAGCCGAGGTTGGGCATGTAAAGAAGCGGGGCAATGTCATAGGTGTTTTCAACTGACTCTAGTTCAGGGCTGAGATCAACCTCATATGCATCTGACCATATCTTTTTCTCGCCCATTGATATTTCCACGCGCTCCGAGGGATATCTCACGCCTTCTGAAACAGCGTTTATAGCATGCATGTACTGAGCAAGCATTTCTGCAACGGATCCTTCAACCGCTCCAGCTGCGCCTCTTTGAAGCGCCATCCCCGCCAAGCTGAGGGCGAAAACTATAATTATCAAAATCCAGAGAGCCGCGAGGATCGTTCGCGACCAGTTCATTCTCCTTCTCTGCGGAGCTGAACGATTTGCATGTCTTCTATCCATTGCTTTAATCCCCTCGTTGATCATGCCGATGAGCAGTTGAATGAAACGCAGCGACAATAGGCATACTGATGCGCATAGGAAAGTTCAGATTTTGAAGCTTGACTGTACATCGAGCCCTATTGATATCGGCATTTCGCACCTTGATAGCGCTGAATTAAAGATTCAGCGCCAGTCGAATCAAGCTTCAAAATCGGTATATAGTTAATGCTGTCAGCTCTTGTCTGGAATTGCTTGAGCCATAGATATTATACCATAGAGGTAAAGTTTATGAAATGAGTATTTTCATATTTCGCTAAACAAATGCTTTAGCTGCCATATTTCGAATCAAAGAAGAAGCCAAGCTGATTGATAATGCAGCCTGGCTTTTTCTGCTGATGAGCATCTGAATCGCTATTTTGAGCGTTCAAAATCACAAGGCTTCAGCCCTCAGCTCTTCGCCACTCATAAAAGCTTCAAAATCAGGCGCGGCAATAATATCCTCATTCATTCTCTTAAGCTCGGCCACCCGTGAAGACAATTCTCCAGATATTCTTAAACATTGGCGGAACACGTCCAAGTTCTTTCTCTCCAGCTGAGATATCTGATTCAAGTACCTTTTGATCTCCCCCATCGCCCCCGCGCAGACAACTGAAGAATCAGCAAAGCTTTCAAGAAAAGCCGCAGCCTCTGAAATCCCCTCAATTGAAGCCTGCAGGATTCCAGCGGAAGCCTGAGCGGCATTTGCTTCTATATTGGCTGAAACCATAGTTTCATTCACAGTGTCAGCAACGCTTATCACAGCATTTTTTGCGTATCGTTCCATCGCCTTGGCCAGATCAGCAATCTCCGCAAAGCTCATGCTCATTTCGCCAGCATGCGAAGCTTTTTCAGAAGCGGTTTTTGATAGAGTTAGAGCTTCCCCTGCCATATCCTCAATTGCTTTTACTAAGTGCAAAAGGCTGGACGATGATTTTTTCATAATTTCCATAGACTCAATAAAGTCTTGCGGACTTTCCTGCTCTGACAGGCCTCCTTCCACCAGCTTCTCCAAATCAGCGTTCAGCTGGTCGCCCAAAGTCTCATTTTCTGCCTTCTCTTCTATCTCTTTCAAAATCCTTTCTCTTCCATTATGTCTTGCAGGAGCTGTGGTTGCCTCAGGCTCAAATTTCCGCTCTCCTCCAGATGATTCGGACTGCACCACTGCGTTTGAGAGAAGCCTGATTATCATTTCATTTAGCCTTGCCATCAGATTAGTTGTGGATTCGGCTATTTCAGAAAACTTTTCAATGCACTCCATTGCAACGGCGCTTTCTGAATTCGGGATTTCAGCTGCTCTTTCATGGAAAGCCGACGCTTCCTTTGACAACTCGCTAAAAGAGTCAATAATGGAGTCGAATTCCTCTCTATTTTCTTCATTCATTTCGCTAAGCAACAGCACAGGATCTTTTTCAGGCTCAATTATGGCATTTACCATCTCATTGAGATGCTGCGCCAAAAGCTTCCAGTCTCCTTCAAACTGCCTTGCGTCAATTCCAGCTTTCAGATTTCCCCCTTTGGCGCATGAAGTCATTAGGGAAGCTTGATAAAGGATATTAGTCAAGTTCTTCCTCAAGCCGTCTACCGCAGACTCTGCTCGACCGCTTGAATTGAGCGGAAGCTCAGCATCGAATTCTCCGCTTCCGAACGCGTTTATAACGCTTATTGCGGCTTCAGAATCATTTAAAAATCTGTTTATTTTATCCGCGGCCAGCCCGTATCCCCCGCTGAAGCTATACGCCTCAAGCCTGGGATGAAGCTTTATATCCCTTGACGTTTGCTCAATGGCTAAGAGAAAGTCTAAAACCGCAAATGACGCCTTAGATTCGATTTTGGCGAGCAAATCCAATTCCCTGCTGGATTGCCCAACAAGCTCCTCCAGCTCGATGTTGCCAGAGGCAAGCTTTTCCAGATCCGAGGCAATAGCCATTATAGGCCTTCCAACATTCGCATTTGTAAAAAGGGCTGCAAGCCAGGAGAAAATCAAGCAAAGCCCTGCAACAAGGCAGCCCTCTATGAAAATGAGCTTCCAGGCATCCTCCGCTATTGAGCCTATGCTCGCATCAGCTCCAACCATTGCTATTGGATTCATCGCTTCGTCCCTAATCATGGCGAAGCCTGTGATCAATAGGCTGGCTCCGGAATTATATATGCTTGAAACCGTATCCTGCCCATCTGAAAACACCTTCTCAGAATCGAAATAGTATTGTGCGTCCGTTGCAACAGACATAAAGCCGTTTTCAAATCTGGTGTCCGTAATTGTTGAAAATCCGCCTTCTCCGGGAGCGATGATGTATAGCCGATTTATCTCAGAAGCCCTGATTGAGGAATTGAATGTGTCGATCAATCCCACCAAGTACTCGTCCTTTTCTCCGTTTTCCAATAGATCGCTCAATCGGCTTGGATTTATTGATTCTGCAATTGATTTAGCAAATGTCAATGCATAAGACGACTTGGCGCTTACAGATCTCTGCGTAAAGACGAAAATGCTCGCAGCGGCGATTGAGCAAGAGCTAATCATTGTTGCAGCCAGCACAAACAGAGACATCTTGGTTCCTATTCGAGGCAGCTTCCTTGTCTTTTTCGCTTCTACTTTCAGTATGTCATCAGCTGAAGCCATTGTTGTCCTCCTATCTCCTCTATAGTCAAGCAGGGGGCTTATGAAGCATTCTCTGTGAATGAGACGTCCAAGAATTATCAGCCCCAAGCCAAAATGGCGCTGTTATACCGATTTGAGTCAAATGCGCCTTGACTGTCCACTGGCGGTGCATCTAAAATGAGTGAATTCAGCGCTTTCAAGGTGTGAAATGCCGATATAGGCATTTCGCGCTCGCTGTACAAACAAGTTCGAAAATAGGAACTCGCAAATCAGTATAATTCATCATCCCTAATTTACACCCTTGATCATTTTTTATGCAGGCTTTTTCAGGCAACCGAGAGATTTATAAGGGCTTTACAGATGTGAAATGGAAAATTTCGATTTAGAGGCTGAATTGCGAAAGGGATAATCCTTCCCCGGGCATATGCATTCCGATTTGCAGCCAAATGCGCCTATATTGGAATAAAGATTGCGGTTAACATTGCAATATACCGCTTTTTATCAAATGTTCCTTTTTTTGTTGATTATCTATTGAGTATTTGATATAGGCATTTTGCATTCGTTGCATAATCAATAAAAAAAGGCAGTTTTATATGAAAAGCAGTATACCTGGGAGGATTGTCTTTCCCCTATCCTATGCGCGGTCAAGCGCACCTATTTTTGAACCCGTCTATCCACTTTCAAGGCGCGAAATGCCATTATCAATCGCACTCACTGTATAATCAAGCTCCAAAAAGGCATTTTTCTAGGTAAATCAGTATAGCTGCATAGTCAAGTCCAAAAAATTAATGTATAAGCTAAATTGCATACACTTCGCGTTGTCCAGCTCCAAAGCGAAATTCTCCTCTGAACATCAGCATAAGAAGCAAACGCCATTGTACTTAGAATCAGCGCTGAAAATCCATCCATTTGATTGATATGCCTATGCGCAACCGCATGCCGACGATTTGAAGTCAAAGTCGCCTATATATACTTCTTTTCATATAAAACTGCCTTTTTTTGTTGATTATCCATTGAGCGGCTTTAAATGCCGATGTCAATCGCACTCGTTGTACAGTCAAGCTAAAACAGGAAATTTCACATGCAAATCAGCAAAGCTCAATCATGAAAGGAAGGGAGAGAATCGGGTAGGAGGGGGCGGCTAACCCCCGACCTCCCACACCACCGTGCGTACCGTTCGGTACACGGCGGTTGAATCAGAATGAATGTACAGCTTGATGCCGATCAGCCAGACTTTTGA
>JAISZB010000044.1 GCA_031269465.1 Clostridiales bacterium
CCGCCGCTTCAGGTTCTCCCCTGCGAGCCCGCCGAATTCCGCCGGCCGCGCTTTCGCCTGCCCCAGCTCCAGTCCGAATAATGCGAATCCGTCCGCAATCGCCTTAAGAAAACGCTCGGCGCCGTCTTCGCGCTGGAATGCCGCCGCGAAATCGCCTGCGCAGGCGGCCAGTCCGCATTCTCCCCTGCAAGATCGCCTCTTGAGCGCAATGCCGAGCCATCGGGCCGGGGCGCGGCGCATGCAGGCGTTCGCGACTGCTGGCGAAGCTGAGCTTCCCCGCCCCGAGCCTTTCCCGCTTGCGCGCCGTTTCCCGCCTTCCACAGCGCCGGCGGCGGGCGCCTTCTTGGCGGGCCGGAGAATAATCGGGCCGGAAATCCTGAATCGCATTGGCTCAAGAACGCGCCCGCGCTCCATGCCGTTGAAAAATCCCCCGGCGCCGGCGATGCGGCCGGCCCCGCCATGCTCCATCAGCCGGCTTGGCTCCTTCAAGGCGCCGCGGCATCCCGGCCCAGGCCGGAATCCGAGCATGCGCCCGCGAAGCTTCGGCTCGCGGGCGGCCTCTGAAACCCGCTCGGGCGCGAATTGCGCGAGCTTGCCTTCGCA
The DNA here is from genome assembly GCA_031269465.1 of Clostridiales bacterium. Lineage (GTDB taxonomy): Bacteria > Bacillota > Clostridia > Lachnospirales > WQUN01 > JAISWZ01. The sequence goes on from JAISZB010000044.1 coordinate 604, forward strand.
CGCGGCCATTCCCGGCGGCCTCGGCTTTCCATCGGCCTTCGGCATGCAGGCGCGCAGCGGGGGCTGCGGCTTATAGCCCTTGCGCTTGAGGCGCTCCGCCAAGCTATTCAAGCTTTCGCCCAGGCCGGCCCCGCACCCGGCTTTCGCGGCGTGATCCGCGCCGGCCGCCTTCTCGCCGCCGGGCTCCTGGCGGCGCTCTCCAAGCAAGCCCATGCTTATGGGGCGGCGCGGCGGCGCGGACGCCATTTGGGGGTTTTGAGCCGGCAGCCCGCCTGTCCCGCCCAGCTTCGCCGCCATTCAGCCGCCCCCGGGCATGGCGGACGCGCCCCTTGGCCGGGGCTCATTTGCGCGCCGCCCTTCCCCGCCCCGGCGCCGCCCGGCGTCATCGGCGCCAAGGCGGCGTCCGGCTCCCAAATCATCTTTCGGCTTCCTCCGCTTGCGGCGCCGTACGCCATGCTTCCAATCGCGGAAGAGCAATTCGGGCCTCCCGAGCCGCCGCCCGCGCATTGTATGCCGCTTTTCATCAAATGTTCCTTTTTTGGAGCTTGACTGTCCATTGAATGGTGCGAAATGCCGAAATCGGCATTTTGCACTCGCTGTATAATCAAGCTCCAAAAAAGGTAATATTACTCCTAATGTGCATTTTTCGATCTAGCAGAAATATTTTCAATAGTCTATGCTTTTCAAGTATATTGAACTGAATTGCGACTATAATACAGACTTTGCTGTTTGGATTGTTATGCACTTTTCACAATTAATTTAAAGTCTGATTTCAAAAGTCACGTTTACATTGTTAGATATTTTGTGATTTTTCAAAATGTACATTAGAAGATATTATATGAAAAGCAGTATACATCATGCCTGGCTCTCCGGCCCCGGGCTGCTGCCCGCCAGCCTTGCCGCCTGCGGCATGCCGCCTTCCGGCCGGGCGGCGCCGCCGGCGCGCTCCCCGCTCAATTTTTTCGGGGCTCAACAGCTTTCAGGCCCAGCGCCCAGCTGCCGACGCTTAAAACGCTCCATTGCCGGAGCATCTCCACGGCTCGCCGCCAGCGGCATGGCCGTACCTTGCCGGACGGGGTTCGCACCCGTTAATGCGGCTGGCCTTGCCCGGCCGCTCCGCCTATATATTCTTGGACAGCGCAGTCTCTCGATTGAGACTTAGGCTAGCCGATCAGGACTTATTGCCAAGCCCCTAGCTTTTAGCTTGTGGTGATTGACGAATACTCTTCTTCACAAATTTTCAAGCAGTATTCAGGAATCCAGCTCTTTAACTGGAGCAAACTGAATCTTTTAGAATAACTCCTTGCAAGAAAGGTATTTTTCAGCCTCTTCTCTCACTTTTTCATCCAGCGCATATGCATATGCGTCCACAACCCTGTGGGGATGCAAGGCTTCTATCCTCTTAAGCGCAGCAAGCGAGAGATTGCAATCATCTGCATAAATGTCATCCTTAAGCATTATTTCAACGAGAGCCTCTTCATCTTCAAGTTCCTGAATCGCCGCTGCGACGAGACGTCTGCTCTTGGCATTCAGAGCAATATTTTTGAATATCTGCTGATTGCCTCTTTTTCTCAAATAAATCCCGCATGCTCTAACAGCGCAGTCAGACTGAGCGTTTAAAGCAAGTTCAACCGCAACGCTTTTTATTTTTATTGCATTGACGGCGCATAAGGCCAAATCCTCATCGCCTATGGAATTCGTGAACTGCGCCAGAAAGCTGTCATCCGTTACTTTGCATAAAGCGGCGATTCTGACATCTTTATGCTGGGCGCATGACGCTATCTTCTTAAGAATATCTTGATTGCTCTTTGATTCAACGTACTTTATACGCTTCTCGCTGTTTTCACTCATCCATACCGGATTGAAAAGCCCCACATGCATCCCCCCTTGCATCAGATATACTGATCTGCATTGAAAGTTCCTATTTTGGAGCTTGATTGTACAGTCATTAATGGATAATCAAGCTCCAAAATAGGTACATCTGACTGCAAATCGGTATAAATAAGACAATTTTTATCAGAATTTTAATGTTACTAATCAGTTCAACTTCATATGCATTCTCAGATGTGCTTGAATGCCTCTCGCTTCATTTTCGGTCGCACTTCGCGGAAAGATTACAGAAGCGCTTCCATTTCCGCGCCTTCGCTTGCTAATATGCCGCCACGGAACCCTGGAGGGGCTCCATTGCGCAGCTTCGCCTCAGATTAACAGTTTTAAGCATTGCGCCAATCAATCCTTTTTGTGGCTTTGAAGCTCACGGCATACTATGAGGATCTCATCTTTGACTGTCGGATGAAGAGCGATACATTCTGAAATCGACTTGCAATTTTGATATTACGCGTTGCTCTGCACTATATTCAAGACTGATCAGGGATATCCAGCCAAAGGTCTGTTGAACAGCTCTACGGCTGAAGCTGCATTTATGCTGGCAACGCTTGCTGTCGCGACTGCAGCTTTCGCTTCGCCATTCAAGTCTCCAATCACATTATAGCGGCGCCTTCCGCTTGAGGTTTTGATGAAAGCCCTCTCCCCCGCCCAGGCATAGGACAGTCAAGCAAAAAAGTAGCAATTGGATGAAAATCTGCATATTAAGCTATTTGGCTCGACGCCGACACTTCCTACTGATTTGCATAGAAAAGTTGCATTTGCTGGGCTGGATTATTAAACGCCTCAGTGGATAATCCAGCCTCGCAATCGTTGCATTTGAATGCAAATCAGTATTTTAAAGAATATCAGCGTTGTGTATACTGAGGTTTTATTCTTTCTTTTCTTTGAAAATAGTCTGACCGGGAATAACACTTTCAAATAAAGAAACTGCTAACTTCTCCAATCCTGAAATGTCGTTTTCCTCATCAATATAAACATCGGCAATCTCTGGAGAAAGCCCTGCAAGCGCTGAAAAGTCTGAGATTTCATTACCGTATAAATCCAGTCTGCTCAGTGCTGTGAGTCCTGACAGCGCTGTAATGTCAGTGATTTTGTTTTCAGTGAGTCTAAGGTCGGTCAGTGACGTAAGTCCTGACAGCGCTGAAATGTCTGAGATATCATTGCAGCACAAATTGAGACTGCTAAGTGAGGTGAGCCCTGACAGCGCTGAAATGTCTGAAATCTTGTTGCTGCTCAAATCCAGCCGCGTCAATGAATCAAGTTCTGAGAGGGCGGAAATATCTGAAAGCTTGTTTCTAGACAAATTCAAGCTTGTCAAAGTTCTAGGGAATTTAGGGATGCTTGGAATCCAGTTTCTGTACAGATCCAGCCAGGTCAATGACGACAGCTCAGACAGCGCTGAAATATCTATATCTGCAAGCCTATTAAAGCGCAAATTAAGCCATGTCAATGATGAAAGCTTTGAAAGAGGTGAAATGTCTGAGATTTTGTTCCAGTAAAGATCCAGTCCCGTCAACTGCGTTAACCCCGATAGTGTTGATATATCTGAGATTCCACTCATCGGCAGATCCAGTGTGGTCAATGATCCAAGTCTTGATAGCGATGAAAAGTCATAGATTTTAGTTCCTGACAAGCTAAGCGTCTTTAAGGATGAAAGCCCTGAAAGCGTTGAAACATCCAAGGTTTTGTTGCAATCCAGTTTTAGCTCTGTCAGAGAAGAAAGCCCTGACAGCGCTGAAACATCAGAGATTCTATTGTGCTTCAAATTCAAAGCCTTTAGTTTTTTCAGCTTTGACAAGCTAGAGATATCCTCCAGGTTGCGGCTATGCAAATCCAGATCAGTAACGTTCGCTTGGACCGACAATTTCCCGTCAATCACTATAGTCTCCGCATCTGCATGCTCGTTATTATCCGAAGACCCAAAATGAGATTTATCCAAATCCATAAGCTTATATCCCCTCTATGAACATATCACTTTTCAACTATGCTGCTTTTCATATTACCTTTTTTGGAGCTTGATTATACAGGCTTCTATGGATAATCAAGCTCCAAAAAAGGAACATTTGATGAAAAGCGGTATAGCTCCAGGGCGACATCTGAGAAAGTAAAGCTAGATTCTTCTCCCAAAAACACCCTCAGCTTCAGAGAGTCTGTAATCATAATTCCTACTTTCCAAAAGTCTCCAGTATTTGGCCTTTTAATGAAAAGAGTAGACTCTTTGCGCAGAGGGCCTCTATAGTATACAGAGAGCTTCAAATGTTGTCCTTCAAATTGGGCAAATCTCTCATCGCACCAAACTATCCTATTCAAGCAATCAGATGCGTCTGCTATTTTGGCCCATCTTTCAGGAAGAGCTTGGATTTCACCTTCTAAATTAACGTAGTCCAGGACAAGTACAGATATTTCAGAAATGAATGATAATAAACGCTTTTTATGGGCATCTGCCAATGACTGGGCAATTCCAAATTCGTCCAGGTTTATTACAACAGCAAGGCCGCAGTAATGACATCTTGATTCGTTATTGATGTCTTGCCCGCAACAGAGGCATCTCATATTGTTTCTCTCCCCCCGTCATCAACAAAGTTGTTATGCGGCGGATACCTCTGCCTTTTAGGCATAGAGGGGAAGCCGCATGCCCCTTTCCATCAATATTGTTTTGCGCTTCTCTAAAGTCTTGAGTTTTTTGCAGCTTATGCCTACGGATATCTTCTCGTTGTCCAACGCGCGAACGTCGAAGCTTCCACTTGATCGCCTCCCGAAGATGAAGCCTTTGCGACCATCCGGCATTTGCACTCTATCAAACAGCTGAAAGCCAAATACATACTTTGGGGATTGATTCAATTTCCTCTTTCCTCCCTTGTTGACAGTAGCCTTATGGATCTGGCGATTGCGCTTCCCTGCAGCTTTCTGCATATAGATTGCATCTAGCGGCATAGATCTCGGATTGCCGCCGGTACATCTCGCGCCTGCCGCATGATCTTTTTCCAATCCGCTTCTGATTCTCGTGCTCTATGCGGTGCAGCCGTACGCCGTACCCGCATCCGGGTGCTTCTCCTTCAGCCTGTTGTAGAAAGCCCGCCTCATGATCCCCATGAACGAGGCGTCTCTGAAGGATTTCCTCTCTTGAGGTTCAACTTCAACTTGCCAGCGTGGCGCCCATGAAAGCGGCGCATCGGCAGCCGCTGTGGCAATCCTCGCATAATGCGGCTGGATTATTCATAGCTATTCCGACGGTTTGCAAAGTGACTGTCATTTTGAATAATTTTGTCATTAATGTTTCTATGTTTATCGATATAATCTTTTAAAACATATACATCATCTAAGAATTATACAAATTCATTGATAAGTTTTGCAAATTTAAACATATATTCTCTTCTATTTTGAACTTTTCTGCAAGAATTTTATGCTCTTTTGACTGGTGAATAATGCAAATAGAGTTGTCGGAACAGTTCCGATTATTCGGAGAGCCTGCCGATCAGGACTTATTGCTAAGCCCCTAGCTTTAGCTATGGGGTGATTGACTAGTTAAGTTTTCCGATATCTTTATGACTGCGGCAAGCTTTTGCCGATATTCATCCAGCATATGCTCAATATCTTTCTGCCTTTGCGCGAACCATGCAACCGCATCTTTCGGACTGAATAGTTCTTTGACATCATCTGAGCCTAAAAGCTTGTCTTTAGCAAATGACTGATTTTTTTCAGAATTCCAAACAGCTTCAAGCATTCGGGTTATGTCGTCTAAACGCTCTTCATTTTCTTTTAAGCTCAGGATCCTCTTGTCGAAACCTCCAATCCATTCATAGTACTCTGCGCTTTTTGCTATCAAGTCAGCTATAGATAATTCCAATTTGTTTTTATGAGCTTCTTGTTTTCGCAGATCAAATTCAAGAGTTTCTATTTCCTTATAATAGTTCGCTGCGGACTTTATGGATTCCTTTATTTTCTCTTTTACCGCTAACATCTCTTTATTAATATAATGCAACTCATCTTGGATAGCTTCAGAGCGTTTTTTGCGTTCTTTAAGCTCACAAGAAAGGCGTTCTTTCTCAGCTAAAGCTTCATTCAGCCTGGAATCTGACAAAGAGTCAATTCTCGCTTTGAGAATTTTCGCCTCTTCATACGCTATTTGCAGATGCCCTCTCGCCTCTTCAAGTTTTGCAGATTCTTCAGACAGCTCCTCTTTTTGCTTTTTCAATTTGATTAATTCTGCTTCAGCCTTACCTATCTCTTCCTTCACGGTCGCAAGGTTATTTTCCAAAAAACAGCTTAACTCTCGCGCTTTGGATTTATTATTTTCATATATACTAGAGAGAACGTTCATTACTGAAAAAAGCATGGGAAAAAACTCTTCTGAGTTTGAAATTTGCGTCGATACGGAACTCCCTGCAGTTTCATTAATGTCTCTAATAACGCAGATCATCAGGCTTATAAGGGAATCAACGTTTATTTTGCCGGGAACAGCTCCTGAAATCCAGTTTTCTATGCTTTTAAACACTCTGGCCTCCTATTATACATCCAGCAGGCCGCCGCCTAAAAGTTCTGGCAAACTGTCCAGCCGAACCTTTTGCTCATTGTCGTCTATGTATTGATGCAGTGTAATAACCATCGATTCATCAAATGAAAATGCAAGCTTCATCATTTTATTAGGGTCAAAGACAAGAGAGCGCCTATACTTCTCCAGAGGCTCCCTGATTTGAACTCTGTTTTCATCATCGAAGAAGTTGAAGACAATTCGGGGGATTCTGCTTGCGCTGAAAAGAATTCCATTTCCTATGAGAATGGGGCAGTTGTAATTGATTTCATCGCCTTTTCTTACAGCATAGAATTTTTGCCCTTCCATGTTAGCAATGCCCAGGCTGTATGGAGCATACTGCTTGAACTCTATAATATTGTTTGAGATAAGCGTTGCACCGAATGAAACGGCCTTTTCGCATTCGCCTCTATCTGCCGGGAGATCCTTGAATCTTTGATCATCAGTTCCAGAGCTATGAAATGCTACCCTTATCTGAAGCTGCGTTAGATAAAATCCGCAAAATCCTCCTACCATGGCAATTTTAAAGGTGTCGCCTGCAGAAGCAGAGTAGTTTATATTATTACTTCTCATATACTCAATCATTTCATTGATATTCTCTTCAAGCACCGGCTTTATCAATTTATTATAGACCTTCGCAAGCATCCCGTATGAAATAGGATATTCGTTTGATATATAGTTCAGTGTGCAGAATTCTTCCTCGATTTCTTCAAAATTAACAAACATTGAAGACATAAACCGATTCTTTATATCTGAGGTTTTTTCAAAAAGCCAGCCCTCAAAATCATCCACGCACTTTTTAAAATCATTGCGACTTTTTTCGGGATGTGCATCCTTTAAAGCCAACTCAACCACTCCCTCTAGGAAAGCCAAACCAGCTTTGCCAATGACTCCTTCGGCATTTTCTCCAGCTCCAGTCGTCTTTAAAACTGAAACTTGGCTCCTTTCTCCATTTTGCGCCACATCGCACAGGGCAATATCCAGAGTTCCCCCTCCGTAGTCGACTACAAGAATCTTGCCTAAGAAATTTGAGCCAACAGACTTTCTGTAATTTACAACCAGGTAAGCGCATGCTGCGCTAGGCTCGCTTATGATCCGAACATTATCCACCCTTTCGTTTTTTTCCAAGATTCTTTTAAGAGTCGTACCGCACTCAAGGCGCTCCTGCGTAGAATACCAGATTTGAGGAACGCATACTACAAGTTTTTCTACTTTTCTCTCATGTGTTCTTTCAAAATATAGATTTAATATTTTTTCAAGGTAAATGCCTGTAATCCTCTCGGGAGTATATTTATCATCATATCCACGGCTTTTCAGGAATATTTCGTCCCTTACGCCGAGCATCATTTTGAAGCCGGTATATACACAGGCTCCATGCGAGCCAATAGATTTTCTCGCGGATGTTCCTGTCTCAAAGTTGCCGTTTACTTTTTTAACAACGATTGAAGGCAGAGTAGCATTGCCGTCCTCACTTGGGTAAAATTCACTCAGGATTCCCCCGCTTTTGATAAACGAGATGAACGTATAGGTAGTGCCAAAATCCAGTCCGATATTCATCATGCCACCAATCCCCTGCACATAATGTTTAGCCGCCTCACATTTCATTAAGAAGCATCGCCGCTCAATTACAATTATACAGCATTAAGCCATAAGATTCCATATATATTCATCATTTGACTCCTTTATGCATTAAGTTCGGTGTACATGGCAACGCCTCAAATTCAGACGAGCGAAAGAGCAGGACGCAACGTCAATTGAGGATAGCCGCTGATTGCTGAGGCAAACCGAGCATCCCCTTCGCTTTCAAGCCCATTGCGAAACGCTGGATCAAGTTGCTTTTCCGGTTGAGGAAGCGCAATCCTGCCTGGTGAAAAATGCCTTTTTACCTTTACGAAGAAAAAGAAGAACTTGAAGGAACAATATCTGACAGCTATGGACTTATTATCCATACTGATTTTCATAGGAAATAAGTCCTATAATGATAAGGTAGTTTTTCAACTGCCAAATTTTTATAGGCAGCCAATTCGCTTGTGGCAAGGTGTTGAAGCAGTTTTGAGAGATGGTATCAGAGTAATATCAGATGTTATGGACGGTGGATTTTCAGTTGATTTGCCGCTGTAGTAGACTTGGTACAGTATAAACAACTGATTATTTCAAATTTACGGGAGGACTTGCGTATGGATATTGAATATGTCCAAGTCAGGACGCGCCGGAGCGTGTAGCCGAACGCTCACAAAAATCTCGCGGCGGTGACGAGAGATAGGCCGGCTCCGCCGGTCGCAGCAGACCCCAATCCAATACTATCAGGTTAAGAAAAATCGACACGGATTTGGAGGCTAGAGCTGTCTGCAATTAACCCAAAACTTGCTATAATTTGATTTGCATTGCATTATAATTTGATTTGCAGATTGCC
>JAISZB010000072.1 GCA_031269465.1 Clostridiales bacterium
GCCGTCGCTTGCCTAGCCAACCCTCCTTAATAATAATCCCCATATTATGCATATCGGGAATATTATAAAGGAAAATAGGCAGAAATTCAATAGTTTTATGACATTGACTAAATTAGATGTAATATAACATTAAATGTAAATAAACTCATGACTGTCAAGTATATGAAAATATATCCAAAATACTGTTTTATTCAGAGCTGGATATCGGCATTTCGCACTCACTGTATAATCAAGCTCAATAAAACATTGAATGTAAATCGGTATAATATGCGAAAATGCATTTTATAAATGGCTGATGATTCTGAAAGGCAATATGAAAAAACGCCTGTAATCGTTTAGCCTGAAAGCAAATCAATAAAAGCCAGGCGGCCTGAAAATGGCCGCCCGGCTTTTCCCGTTTATTTGACTTTTCCAGGCACAGGCCTGGGCGTCGGCATCGCCGGAGCAGGCTCAGGCGGCGTTGGGCTGCCGCCTTTAGCTGGAGTCCCAAGCATTTGCGCCGGCATCCTCTCCATATGTAATGCTCAGATATACTGATATAAACCCCTATGACGCTACGCTTCACCACCAAGGGTGAAAATATTAAGCCATTTGTGTATTTGAGGCATGGACAAATGTCCATAAAATGTATTTTCGTACTAAACTGCCTTTTTTGGAGCTTGATTATGCAGCGAGTGCGATTGATATCAATCGCACTCGCTGCATAATCAAGCTCCAAAAAAGGAACATTTGATGAAAAGCGGTATAGAATCATGGAAATCACGCCTGCAGGTATAAAAGATTGCTCCAATAAATCAACCCCTCGGCGAGTCCAAGGCTGCGGCTTGGATATTGCGCAGCGTCTCGTTGGCTTGATCATAGCGCTTAATTTTGTCTCCAAGCATCAGGTTATATACTTTGCTGACGCATCCGAAGGTTTTAGCGAATAGAATTGACTGCTCCCCATTTGGATAAGCGCGCAACTCAAATGCTTTATACATCATCTCCTTCCTTGTCCCCCGATGTTTTTTGGCAGCACTGCAAATTATAACAACCTCTTTCGCGTTTCAAATGATTATAGCCCTGGCAGGATTATTTTGGTTGCCAACCATATATTCCGCATAAAATCAGCGCATTCCCGCAGTCTTTAAGACCTTGCCAATTCATCGCACGTCCTAAAGAGGCGGTAAATTGGCAATCGGTGTTAAACGCAATCTGCGGCGGGTTCGAGCGGAGCATGAGCGTTCAGCGGACTCGGCGCCGATGAGCTTAAGAGCGCAAAGCATCTGTCAGCTATCGCAATTCCTTAAACATCTATCGCTATTATCCAAACCAATTTCGCAGACATTGATTTTCACCGCAAACAAGTCTATAATGATAGATTGTAAGTGTTAGATAGTTCAAACACAGTATTGCATAAACTCAAACCCATGCAAATCTTTTAACTCAATCTTCTATGATTTTTCTGAGGGCAAGAAAAATGAAACTTAGGGATGCCTATGAGTGACATAACATGAGAGAGGAGAAATAAAATTCTTTGAAATCTCTATGCATTAGTGCGGTGAAAACAATAGCGGCATTATTGCGCTAGAAGCGCTCAAAGACGTGTTGATCGCATTTCTTGACGAGGTGGCGGCGAGCGTTTATCAGACATACTGATTTGAGTATGAATCCATATGACGTTGCGCCTCACATCTAAGAGTGAAAGCGCCAGTATACAATGATTGAATGTCTATGACTAATGCCTGATTCTACCAAACCCCGAGAGCGCTTTCGCGCTAACCCCTATGACGCCGCGCTTCACCGCCAAGAATGAAAACAGCCGAATATAAAAGTTTAGCGCCTGAATTTAGTGATTCAACTCATTATCAAGATTCGCGCGCCATTCTCTCAGGGTTGCGCTGCATGCTACGGCGCGATAAGCGGCGCTTGCTTACCCATGCCGGCAAATCAGCAAATGTTTTTTAAAAGCGGCTTTACAGGTTTTTTGCACGCCTAAAATAACACTGTTATTATTACACTGTTATTATTACACTGTTATTTTTGTACTGATTTGCAGTCAAATGTACCGATTTTGGGGTGGAATTATCCACTGAAGGGTGCGAAATTACTATATCCACATATCGCACTATACCGCTTTTCATCAAATGTTCCTTTTTTGGATCTTGATTATCCATTGAGTGGAGCGATTGATATCGGCATTTTGCACTCGCTATATAATCAACAAAAAAAGGCAGTTTAAAACGAAAATACATTTTATGGACATTAGTCAATGCCTAAAACACACAATTGTCTTAATATTTTCACCCTTGGCAGTGAAGCGCAGCGTCATAGGGGTTTATATGAAAAGCAGTATAATTGTATAGTCCGACTCCACAATCTGAACTTTCCAATGCAAATCAGTATAGTTAGGGAGCGGTAATATGACCCAAAAAGCTGACGACACAAAAGAGAGTATACTGGCTTGCGCCAAAGAGGAATTTTCGCTCAAAGGATTTATGGATGCCTCGCTACGCAGCATAGCGGAGCGCGCGGGACTGACGACAGGGGCGATTTACCGCTATTTTGAGGATAAAGACAGCTTGTTTGGGGCGCTGGTAGCTCCTTTGGCGCAAAGGCTGAATGAGGGCTTTGCAAATGAAGTAGCGCTGTATTGTCGCCTCTTGAACGAAGGGAGGCCGTTTGATAGCCTGATGGAGATCATGCTGGACGGCATTCCTGCCATTGTGGACTTCATTTACGCCGACTATGATACGATGCGCCTTCTCGCGTGCCGTTGCGCCGGATCTTCTTTTGAACGCTATTTTGATGAACTGGCGCAAAGGGATGCTGAGGAAACTCGGCATTTTATAGAAATAGCTTATGCTGGGCGGCAGGGTAAGCCAAACATCGACTCAGCGCACATGGACATTCTGATGCGCCTTACATACAAAGCGGTTTTGGAAATTGTCGCCCTTGAAATGCCCCGCGATGAAGCCGACCGCTATATCTTGGTTTTGTCAGAATTTATTCAGGCGGGATGGGGACGGATTTTAGGGGGGCACCCTCAGAGCTATGCTGATTTGCATTGAAAGCTCTTACAGGCATACTGATTTTCATAGGAAACAGCGCTATTGATATCGGCATTTAGCACCTCTCAATGGATAATCAACAAAAAAAGGAAATTTGATGAAAATCGGAAAGCAATATTGCAGGAGGAATTATCATGCAAAAAAAACGAGCAAACGAAAAACAAGAAAGCGGTCTTGCCGCTCTGCTCTCCTTTGGCGGCGACTGCAAGGGAGAGATCATCGCCTCTGTGCTGCTCGCGGTGGCGGGAGTAGCTGCCGGGATGGCGCCTTACTATGCGGTGTCGCGCATTATTTTGCGCCTGTTCGCGGGGGAGGCGGAGTTTAGCGATGTCCTCCCCTGGGCGCTAGCCGCGCTGGTGGGCTACACGGCGTACGTAGTCTGCAATAGCGTTTCCACATTGCTCTCGCATATCTCAGCATTCGCCATACTCAAAAATATCCGCGAGGCAGTCGCGGCAAAGCTACAGAGAGCGCCAATGGGCGCGGTGCTGGACACACCATCCGGCAAATATAAAAATATAATTGTGGATGCGGTGGAAAAGCTGGAAAAGCTCCTAGCACATATGATTCCAGAAATCACTTCCAACGTGCTGATTCCCATCGCGGTTATTGCGTATTTATTCGCGCTGGACTGGCGCATGGCGCTTTTGGCGCTCGTCACTATCCCCGTAGGGGTTTTCGCCTATATGGGCATGATGAAGGATTATATTCCCCGCATGAAAAAGTATGAAGTTGCGAATCACCATATGAACGCCACGATTGTGGAATACGTCAACGGCATAGAGGTGATAAAAGCCTTCAGCCAAAGTGCTCAGTCTTATGGCGCATTCACTGCGGCGGTGGCGGATTTCAGGGATTCTACGCTGGAATGGTGGCGCAACTGCTGGCTCTACATGGCGATGGCGCTCTCCATTCTGCCCAGCGTGCTGATTGTAATTTTACCGGCAGGCGGCATGTTTTACAGAGCGGGCAGCATCGACGCGCCTACGCTCATTACCTGCATCATCCTGTCTATGGGCATATCAGGTCCTCTTATCAAAGTGATCAGCTTTACCGATAATTTTGCCATGATCGATTCCGTGATGCGGGAAATCGGCGCTTTGCTGGTGATGCCGGAACTTACCCGCCCAGAAAAAGAAGTAGAACTTGCGGGCGAGAGCGAGGCTCTTGCGGGCGAGAGCGGAGTTCTTGCGGGCGAGAGTTTTGAGTTTGTGGACGTGCGGTTTGCCTACCATGAAAAAGAGGTGCTGCGGGGCGTTTCCTTCGCTACAAAACCGGGACAGGTAACAGCGATTGTGGGGCCTTCCGGCAGCGGAAAAACCACCGTGGCGCGGCTGATGGCGGGATTTTGGGATGCGACCGGCGGTTGCGTCCGTTTTGGAGGCGTGGATTTGAGAAAAATACCTATGGCGCAGTTTACGAGATATGTCAGCTATGTTTCCCAGGATAATTTTCTGTTCAACATCTCCATCATGGAAAACATACGGCTGGGCAAGCCTGGCGCGAGCGACGGCGCGGTAATTGAAGCCGCTAAAGCCGCCAATTGCCATGATTTCATCATGATGCTGGAAAATCAATACAATACCCTTGCCGGGGATGCGGGCGGCGCGCTTTCTGGCGGGGAGCGCCAGCGAATCGCCATTGCCCGCGCGATTCTTAAAGACGCGCCTGTGATTATTCTTGATGAGGCCACTGCCTACTCCGACCCGGAGAGCGAAGAGAAAATCCAAGAGTCGCTCTCAAAGCTGGCCCATGGCAAGACCATGGTGGTGATTGCGCACAGGCTTTCGACCATTGTCAACGTAGGGCAGATTTTAGTTATGGTCGATGGTCGGATTGAGTCGGCGGGAACGCATGCGGATTTGCTTGAAAGCAGCCCGGTCTACGCAGAGCTGTGGAAGAACTATTCAGAGCTCGCAGAAACGGAGGTGGCATAGATGTTTGGCATCATCAAACGCATAATGTCAACTGCAGGCTCTTTCAAGCCCAAGCTCAAGTTGAGCTTTTTGTTCAGCATTCTGCACTCCGTTTTTGAGGTGATTCCTATTTTGGCGGTGGTATATTTCCTACAGCGCTTAAACAGCATTGACGCCGCCGTTGTTCTCAGTTGCTTCGCCTTGATGGTTTTAAGCATTTTGGGCCGCATTGTTTTCCGCTATCAGATTCAGGATAAGCAGAGCGGCACGGGATACGAAATCTACGCAGAAAAGCGCATTGAAATCGGCAGCAAGCTAAAGCGCGTGCCACTGGGATATTTCAACGAAAGAAGTCTCGGAGAAATCACGGCTGCGCTGACGACGACATTGTCAGATCTTGAAATGCTCTCGATTCTGGTGCTTGACAGCGTAGTGAGCGGCGTGGTTTACGTGGCGCTGATGGGCGTGACGATTCTATTCTTCGACTGGCGCATCGGACTGATTACGCTCGTTGGACTTTTGCTCTCTATATGCGTTCAAAGCGTTATGCTGCGCCGCGCCTCAGCGCTTGCGCCAAGACGGCAATCCGCGCAAACCGCAATGGTTACGGCGACGCTGGAGTATGTGCAAGGCATGGGAGTCGTTAAGGCGTTTGGGCTGGGACAGGGCAATCAGGACGCCGTAAACGCCTCTTTTGAAGCCAGCGAGCGTGCGAATATCGCGGCGGAGCGGGGGTTGGCCGGGCTTATGGGTGCCTATCAGTGGGTGTTCAGGCTGGCTGCCAGCGCAATTCTTGTTGTTGCTCCATATTTATTCCTGGGCGGCCAGTTGGATTTTGCGAGTTGCGTAATGCTTATGGTTGCAAGCTTTACTATATTCGCGCCGATGGAGACTATGGGTACATATTCTACCATGGTGCGCGTGATCGATGACGCGCTTGACCGGGTGAGCAAGGTGGAAAATGTGCCGCTGCTTGACGAGTCATCGGCGGATATGGCGTTTGACCGCTTTGACATAGAATTTAAAAATGTATCCTTCGCCTATGGCAAGCGAGAGGTCATCCATGACGTCAGCTTTTCCATTGCGCAGAACACGGCAACCGCTATTGTAGGGCCTTCCGGCAGCGGCAAGACGACTTTGTGCAGCTTGATTGCCCGTTTTTGGGATGTGCAGCGCGGAGAAGTATGCGTGGGCGGCGTCAATGTAAAGGATGTCACATGCGACAGCCTGCTCAAAAATATGAGCATGGTATTTCAAAACGTCTATCTTTTTAATGACACCATCGCGGGGAATATTCGCTTCGGCAAGCCGAACGCGACGATGGAGGAAATTATCGCGGCGGCAAAAAAAGCGCGTTGCCACGAGTTTATCATGCAGTTGCCGGAAGGTTATGAAACCGTGGTGGGAGAAGGCGGCTCATCTCTTTCGGGCGGGGAAAAACAGCGCGTTTCCATCGCTAGGGCGATACTAAAGGATGCGCCGATTGTCATTTTGGATGAGGCTACCGCGAGCATAGACCCGGAAAACGAGTATTACATCCGTCAAGCCTTTGACGAACTGACCAAAAACAAAACTCTAATTATTATTGCTCACAGGCTTTCCACCGTGCGAAACGCCGACCAGATTCTGGTGTTGGACGGAGGGCGCATTGCTCAGCGCGGTACGCACAAAACGCTTATGGAGCGCGAGGGACTTTACAGGCGCTTTGTGGATATTCGCCGCAAAAGCGCCGGCTGGCAGTTGGTATAGAGATACTGATTTGCATATAAACTGCCTAGGCGCATCTGAGCGCGAATCGGCATGAATGCCAATGAGGGGAACAATGGCTTTCACCGCAAGCATCAAGTTTTTTGAAGGGAGGATATGGCCTTGGAGAACCAAAAAATAGCTCCGCAATCCATACAGGAAACATTAATGCTTCCTCTCTGGTCGCGCGCTGAATGCACAAGGCGTTTTCCTGAACTGCTCACGGATGTGGAAGCGGTTCAAATTGTTAGTCGGTTGGATTACGATTATTCCAGAGTGGCAGGCGCATATGGCGAATACGGCATCATTGCCTCGGCTAACCGCGCGTATCAGCTGGATAAAATACTGCGCTCTTATTTGCTGAAGCATCCTGACGCTACTATTGTAAACCTTGGCGCTGGACTTGACACTACGCTTGCTCGCGTAGACAACGGACGCTTAAACTGGTACGATCTCGACCTTCCGGAAATTATAGCGATTCGTCGGACCGCACTTGGCAAAGGGGAACGCGGAGCGTATATCGCCAAGTCAGTTTTCGATTATAGCTGGATGGATGATATTGCCTTTGAAAAGGAAAAAGGCATTATGTTCTTAGCGGCTGGTTTGTTTTACTATTTCCATTTCTCTGAGATAAAAGACCTCGTTGCAAAGCTCGCAGAACGCTTTCCCGGAGGAGAACTGGTGTTTGATTCCGGAAGCAAAACCGGCGTGGCAATTTCCAACAGAATGGTTGTGAAAACAGGCAATAGCGGCGCTGCAATGCATTTCTACGTTTCAAATCCGAAAGCTCTGCAAGCTTGGTCCGAACAGATCAAAGAGGTGAGAGCCCTGCCGTATTACGGCGGAATAAGACGTGAAATACGCGACTGCTATAGGAAATGGCGCATGAGCACGAAACTGAATATGTTCTTTGGAGATTTGCTTAAAATGACGAAGCTGATACGCATTTACTTTAAATGAAGCTTTGATGAATGCTGGCTTGCTAAGGCTCTGATTTGAGCATTATCACTATTACTCATGAAACTGCCTTATTTTGGAGATTGATTATAAAGAGCGCGAAATGCCGATTTCGGCATTTCGCGCTCTTTATAATCAATCTCCAAAATAGGAACATTGAATGAAAATCGGTATACTGTTAAGCTCTTAAATTATTCATCTGAGAAAGAGGTGCAGGCAATGGCAAAACCTAAACCTACGCATTTCTTCTTTGCTTGCCTCGCCGCCGGGTTCAATCTGCCCGCCGCTCTCGCCTGCAGAAGCCCTGCAATACATCGCCGCGCCATATGGCCGGGCTTATCTCGGCCAACTCCATAGCAGGGGAGGATTGGCGCGAGGGCATGACCGCCGATTTCCGGCTGAGGATTTTTGGGTTTTTGCCGCTGGGCGTGCTTTCGGTTTGGATGCAGTCGTTAGGCCGGCGTTATCTCGCCATTCAAGCATTGAGCGAAATAAAATGGCGCCGCCTGGAAGCTTAAAATCACTCGGGCTGGGAACGGCATCTACGCATTACACAGGCGAGGAGGAAATCAGTGCAAGAGGGCTGACTTGGCTCGTGAGTTTAACCTTTGAGTGCCTTCAGCATGCATATTGCTGATGGCGAAACAGGCGAAGGTTCCGGATGGTTCGCAGTTTTGCGTATTTCAGTCTTTCTTGAATAAATATGATGCCTGAACTGATGTGCAATCATTATTTCATGATGGACTTAATATCTTCAACTGCCGTCGCTGATTTCATGATGGACTTAATATCTTCAACTGCCGTCGCTGCTTGGGCTGCACCGAAGTTCTCCGCGAGAATGCTCAGCATATTCGCAGAGATGAACGCAGGAAGCGTGGGGCCAAGCCGAATATTCTTAAATCCAAGGGACAGCAAGCTCAGCAGCACGCTGACGGCTTTCTGCTCATACAGGAAAGCATGCAGAAAAGCAAAGAAGGAGTTCGAATCAGCGGAGTTCGAACTCCTTCTTTGCGTTTGGCGTCGTTTTTGGCATCAACGCTCTATTTTTGCCTGGCCGCGCTCTCTTCGGAGATGATCAGATTGCGTATGTCGCTGTACCCTTTGGCCATCTCCTCTTCCATGATGTCAATATAGACATCCTGGGTCACTTTGAAGCTTGAATGGCCCATAACCGCCTGGATGACGTGATCTGGAACTCCTTTGGCGTGCAGGTATGTTGCCATATGAATGGCGCAGGTTGTAAATCGAAATGTCCTTGGGAAAAACGGACAGCCTCACTTTATTGCCGTACGAATTGTTTGTTTGGCGCGCACCCATGTCAGCGTCAACCGCCCATTGGAAGCTCTTCCACAGATCGCTCCACTGGCTGCGGCCGTCTAAATTCTGCCCGTGCATGCCTTTGAAGACCCTGTCGAAGGGAGACGCCGCCGACTTTTTACGCTCTGCGAGCTCGTGGAGCATCGAACCGTCAATGGGCACTTCCCGCATGCCGGCCTCAGTTTTTGGCGGGCCAATCGTTTTGTCAGCTTTCACCGCCTGCCGTATTTTCAAAAACCCCCCCCTCTCCGCATCAACGTCCGCCCAAGTCAACGCGGCCGCCTCGCCAGGCCGGAGGCCGCAAAGCAGCATTGACTTTATCCAAAGTCCGGCGGAGTGCGTTTGGCAGACTCTTAGGAAATGATTGCGCTCCTGCGTCGTAAGCGCCCGCCGACTGCCATCCTTTGCGCTTGGAGGAATTCTGAGCTTCGCTGAGGGATCGTAGGGGATGATTCTGTCGTCGCAGGCGTTGGAGAACACTCGTTTTATTGAGCCGACGAGTTTAGACATGAATGACCTGCTGCTGCCTGAAGCATTTTTAACGATTTTTTGCAGATGATCCTTTGATGCGCGGTTCATCCTCATGCTGCCGATTGCCGGAAAGACATATTTTTCAAATCTCCTCATCTCCTGATCGTAGGCGGGCTTCGACACTTCAGGGCAGTCTCGGTACAAGAGCATGTAATTCAATATGTAGTCTGTAACTGATACATTCCCGCCCTTCAGTTTGAGGCCTTGATTAAGCTTGTCTTTCAGCTCCCTCATCTTTTTTTCGGCTTCAGGCTTCGTCTTGCCGCGCACGGATTTCAGCTCTCCTTCAAAGCGGAAGCTCAGGCGCACATACTTGTATTCTTTCTTTTTACCGCTTGGCTCAGCCTCTCCGCCTTCCTGCGCCTTTTTCGGATTCGGGCCGCCGCCATTCTTTTTCATTTTCCATCGCCTCCCATCAAAGCGAAATCATAGGAATAGGTTCATTATGTGTTTGGATAAATTATTTACTGAATTTTGCCATTGAAAATGATGGAGAAATGTGTTAAGATGATATTGCAAATTTGGTATTTTATATCGCTGTCAAACAGTTAATCCCTTTTTTCCCCAAAACCGCTCATAATTTTACATATAACCCTACTATTATTTGGAAAAGAGCGGCCTCTATTCTTAACCAGGCTTGAATAGCGCTGGAGAAAGACATTCCATATATTTTGCCTGCGCCACTTCAGACCGGCAGCCCTGACAGCTTAATGCGCGACAGCCTCGGCGCAATGAGAGCGGCACAGTCCAGCAGAGGTCATACAAAAGACGAAGCATTTGCATAAGCGCAAAATGGATTGATGCCTCTAACAGCCGACGCGTGCGGCTGAACTTTATACGAAGGAGACATGCATATGGCTGCTACCCGCTCATCGTTGCCGAAAGCTGTTGTTAATGCAAGGCGTTTGCTTGGAATGTGCAGCAACTTGGCGTGCGAGCTGCAAGAGTCAAGCTATTGGGAACAGGACAATTTAACGCCCATTACATAATGCGTTAACTGGTGTTTTGTGGCGTACACAATGCAGCTTTGCTTAATTGGAATAAGTTGCAAATGTCGAATTGCGCTGAATAATTGAATAAATTACAATCACTCTCCAAG
>JAISZB010000170.1 GCA_031269465.1 Clostridiales bacterium
CCCCCCCCCCCCCCCCCCCCCCCCCCACCACTCAATGGATAATCAAGCTCCAAAAAAGTAACATTTGATGAAAAGCGGTATATCTGCATTAAGTGCTAATTGTATAATTCGAAGACAAAATCGATGAGGTTGGCTGCAAATCTGTATAAAAAGCAGGAGGATCTTGGCTTGAGCCAAGATCCTCCTGCTTTTTATCAGTTCCCGAAGAACTCAGCTCATCTCAGCTCTTCATTTGGCGCGTCTAAAGACTTCAGCGCTTCAGCCAGCTCCTCTCTGTGCCTTGCTATTATGTCTTTGATGATTCCTTCCATCTTGCGCTCATCCTCCAGAAACGAAAACGAAAACTCCCAGGTGGGGTTGACGCAGTCGTCCACTTCAGACACTTCAGCCAGGCCGGCAAAGCGATCAAACTCGTAGGCTTCCAATATGTCTTCGTATTCTTTATCCGTCAATTCTCGGCCCGAAGGATCGGTTGAGAGGCGCATGTGAACCTGAAGCCCTTTTTCAGGATCACCCTCGGCAAACAGCCTCTCGAAATAAACATCGTCCTCCCCTATGCTGTACTGCGCCAGCTCATCCTCCAAGAATCCCGTTTCGCTATTTTTGAGCATCAGGATGATCGAAGCTCCGGCAGGACCTATTTCCAAAAAAATCAACTCCATCTGCTGCTAAGGCTAGCACTGAAATTCAAGTGGATCCAGTGCCATCTGGCCTTAATAAACGTTTACGATATTGCAAAAGGACGCCTGTGGCGTCCCTTCAGTATTACGCCCACCACATCTGCGCGGGATTCTCCTCTATGATGACGTCTTTAAGGAAGGCCACCGCTTTCTCAAGGCCTTCTTCAATTGACATGAGCCCATCTTCATGCTCAATGCTTATTGCGCCGTCATAGCCTATGGCCTTCAAGGACGAGATGATATCCTTCCACACCCCTGCGTCATGGCCGTATCCTACTGTTCTGAAGAACCAGCCGCGATTTAAGAAATCATCGTAGCGAGTCGTCTCAAGCACGCCATTTACCTTTACATTGCTGTCTTTCACCTTCGTGTCCTTGGCATGGAAATGATGCACCGCGCCTTTTAAAGCTTTAAGCGCGTCAGTTGGATCTATTCCCTGCCAGAACAAATGGCTTGGATCAAAATTGGCTCCGATCGTGCTTCCAACCGCTTCGCGCAACTGCAACAGGGTTCTTGGATTGTAAACGCAAAATCCTGGATGCAACTCCAGAGCTATCTTATCCACTCCATAAGAGTTTGCTGTTTTTACCGCTTCAGACCAGTACGGGATCAATTCTTCCTCCCACTGATACTTTAAAATATCCAAATATTCCGGCGGCCAAGCGCAAGTAACCCAGTTCGAGAATTTGGCGCCTGGCTGATCTCCTGGGCAACCTGAAAAAGTGATCACAGTCTTGACGCCGAATTTTTCCGCCACTTTACACGTATTTACAAACTCTTCATGAGCCTTTGCAGCTGTCTCCTTATTCGGATGAACGGGATTTCCATGTACGCTGAACGCGCATATGTCCAGGTTGTATTTCTTCAGCAGTTCTTTGTATGCATCCACTTTAGAAGGATCTTCAAGGAATTTTACAGGATCCAGATGGGCATTTCCTGGGAATCCGCCAGTGCCAATCTCCACTGTTTGAACTCCTAGGGACGAAAGATACTTAAAAGCTTCTTCCGGGGACTTTCCGCTTAGTGGAACCGTCAATACCCCTAATTTCATTTTCTGCGCGCACATCCAGAGCTTATAAAAGATGTACGCTCCTCCCTTCACAATGGTATGGCAAGAGACATTGAAATTCTCATAAAGTGCGGAACGATTGCATTGAGGCTTAATGAGAAGAGCCTCTTACGCCAAAGCGGCCTTCAAATGAGCTAATTATGCAAAGCTGCATAATCAAGCGGCAACCTCTGGAGTCAACCCTCATCAGAATGCATGCGGCTCGTATTAGCAGACGCAAGTTCAGTCCGTGCATTAATTGATTATCAGTCTCTTGAACTACTATTATACAACATTCAAAGCGTCAAGTACAAATTTATTTAAAGCTTTTTGCTCCAAAGCCCTTTAAAGTAAAAGAGATGTAGGATACTAATGTGGATTTAGACATGCAGATTTTAAATCCTGATAGTCCTCTCGAGCGTCCCGTTGCAGTTTATGCCGCACCGACCGATTTGCAGTCAAATGTACCTATACTGCTTTGCATTGGATAGTTCCGATTTTGATGTCGGATTATGCAATTAGTGCGAAATGTGGATATAGTCATTTCGCACCTTACAAGTGGACAGTCAGGCATCAAAATCTATACATTTAAACTGCAAAGCGGTATATTTCTAATCTAAACTTTCAGCGCAAAGCAGTATATCAAAGGGCAATCAAGCTCCAACACAGGAGTGGTCATAATTAAAGCAACAGAAACTGCCGTCTTCTTGAGCCATCGCTCATAGGGAGTTATATCTTCCAAGAACCTCCATAGACAATTGCCTCCCACCCCGGCAAAGCAAAGAAATCCGCAACCTTATGGGGAGTAGTGCTGTAATAGCAGTCCGGAAACACCGCTATCTTCCTGCAGCGGGATGTATGGACGATGTCGCACAGTCCGCTTCGCAAACCAATAAACGCTCCTGCGCGTTCTACGGCGGGGACCATTTGACCTAGCGGCAAAGACAACGGCAGCGTGCCTTTGATTGGATTTTCATCTGAGTTTACGCTTGTGAGCACAAGATAACCCTTTTCATGCCACTTCTTCGCAATGCTCTCCCAAAAAGAATCCGGCGGCTCCGCGACGCTTTTAGCGTATGGAGCTAAAATGAGGGTTTTGTTCTTTATTATCCGCTCAGTTTTCTCAAACCCTTGATTGCGAGACGGAGGCGTCGGTTGCGTGTCTTGCCTCAGTCCGTAAACAGCCATGCGATAGTAATCTATGAAAGATAAAAACCGATTGTCCAGATATTTAATGATGTTGTCTGTGTACGGGCGGTCGTGGTGAGCTATGATGCAGTTGTCTTCGCGAGTGAAGATGACAGCCTGAACCAACTCGTCCATTTCAGCAAGCTCTAGCTCAATGACGCTCTCTCCCTTAAACAGTTCGGCAGCCTGGCGGCAGCCGTCTCCGATTACAATGGAGACTGTAGACTGAATTCCGCATTTTTCGCGGTAGGGAGCCAAGAAAGCCATCGCCCAATATACATCTCCTAAAGCGTTGTTTGGGCAGACAACCATGTGATGTTTCGGATATTGGCGCTTGATTCGATCGAGCGTCTTTACTCCTCGAAGCATGCGCTCCGCCCTGCGTTCAAAAGCCTCCCCAGTAAGCGAGTACTCAGCGAAGGAATTGTACTCCACCGCTTGAACGATTTCGCCGCCATAGCCAAGCATGCGCAGTTGCGCCGACATCTCCGCGATGAATCTCGCGGCAATGAGAACAACGCTGTTCTCAGACGTATAGCGCTTAATATGTTCCGGCGGCAAAATCGGCATCTTTTTGTATGAAAGACCTTGCTTCGATGTATTGTTATCAAGAATAGCGTCAGGATTTACATTATGCTCCATCAAATAATCAGCCATTTCTTCTGTAGCGTTGCAATGGCCGAACAAAAACACCGATCGGTTATCAAACGACCGCGCGTCAAGCCGCGCATCAAGTACGCTCGCCATTTGAGCCTTATGCCTTAGCTCCATTTGTCATTGCCTCCAAAGTTGCATAGCTGATGAATTCTAACTGAGTTGCCGCGAATGTGATGCGCCTGCTCTGGAGCTTGGCAGTTCAGGGCTTCTTTGTATACTGATTTGCATTGGAAAGTTCCTATAGAGACGGATTATCCACTTTCAATGCGAAGCGGCGATATCGGCGCTTCGCATTGAAAGTGGATAATCCGTCTCCAACATAGGTGCATTTGACTGCAAATCAGTCAGTATTAAGTAAGAACCAAAACAGGTGCATTCGGGTTGATACAGCATCAATATCAAAGAAGAAGGAACGGCCGCAATGAAAGGCAAACAGAAAAATTCAATTTTGGTTTCTGCTTCTCCTCTTCATCGCGGACATTGCGCCGATTTATATTTTTTACATTCTATGCTGGGGCATTGTCGAATATGGCTTCGATATGACCGCGAAGGAAATCGAGAAATCCCTGAATTCCGAAATCTCATTCTTTATGGAAAAGCTGGAGTAAGAGTTCCATTGCATCAACGAACTCCAGTATGAATCCTCAATGATGATACGCTATAATATTATGCAACCACAAAGAAGATAATGACCAAGCACCAGCAATTTTCCAACCTGCGCTCATTACAGCGCAGGCTCGGCATCATGAGCGAAAGTTCCGCTTTCATTGATCGGATATGCGTATGAATGCCTAGAATGGGAATTATGGTCTCCGCCAAAGATGGAGTGATGTGTTATCGACCCGTATATCCCCGCCGTCAATCAATGGCTAGAACAGGGCATGCGGGAACCCCGAAAGCAAAGGCGCACAGTCAAACGGATATGGCGCAGGCTACAGGAACGGCTCGGTATATGGTATACTCTCCGAGAAGAATGAGATAAAATGCTTATAAGACCAATGTACTTGAAAAAATCTTGTCCTGCGTCGATGCGCCGTTTGTAAAAACACTGGCCGGCGTCCGGCGTTGCGGCAAGTCTACTATTCTGAAAATTGCGGCTGAAGCCATAAAGGAGCGCGGCGTCCCGGACGAGCGGATACTGGTTTATAACTTCGATTCCATGCAGCGCGAGGACATTAAGACCGCGAAATCGCTGTATGAAGAAGTGAAGCGTCAGCTTGCGCCTGAGGCAAAGCCTACCTGTTTTTAGGCGAGATTCAAGAGGTAAACTCGTGGGAGAAGGCCGTCAAGGTACCTGAAAAGCGAAAACAGAGCCATTGGCAACGAAACGGCATGCAACTATTCTGAAAAGCTGGAGATCGCGATTACTTAGCACCGCTAAACCCGGTACGACATTCAAGAAAAGGAACTGCTGAAAACGCAGGAGAAATTCTATCTGAGCGACCCCGCATTCCGCGGGGCTGTTCTAGGCTATACTCCTGACTAGCGTGGCGGCAATGCTTAAGAACCTTGTTTATCTTGTTTATCTTGTTTATCTTGTTTATCTTGAGCTTCTGCGACGCGGTTATGAGACTTACGCAGGCAAAACTGGCTCTGCGGATATTGATTTAGTCGCAACTCGGCAAGAGAACAAGCTGTATATTCAAATCGAGCAGAGGATTGACCGCGAGGAAACGGAAGCGCGTGAATACGGCAGGCTTCTCGGCATTGCCGATAATTACCCGAAATACATCTTACGCGCTGATGAGTTCGCGGGAGGCAATTATCAAGGGATAAAAACGATGCGCATAGCGGACTTTCTTTTGAGCGGGGAGCTTAAGAATCGTCAACCACCACAGCCGTTCGGTCAAGCCGGACGGTTTTTTGTTTCAGTTTACATAGCCGATCGGCTAAAATCGGGAGGCTTATTTTATTTGATTAAGGACACTATGCCAAATTAATACGACAACCTTCCAGCCGCTGCTGAAGCGACGCCCGAATTGGGTTGCGTTGAGCGTCCGGGAGTAGGTAAACTGAACACCTAAGCCGGGGTCAGCCCCAGCGGGAACGGCCTGCGCTTGCTTGTGTTCGCTCCCGGCACGGACGTCACGCGCCACCGCAAACAGGACGACTTTGTGGAGATTAACAGCGAGGCGCGGTATTCCACCGTCACCTGCGACGTCCACGGCGGCGTAAAGCCAATCGAAACACGAACAACGGAATTGCAAGAAATCCACGACAAACTCTGTTGCTGGAGCAGACACGGCAGACCGTCGCCCACGCGCCCGTAATGATTGATACCGAGCGCCGAATAGGACAAATTTCTGCGAACCGGGTTGGAGAGCGACGGGTTGGAGAGCGACAAGGTGTTTCAGGCGTTATGGGACAGCCATCGGCGCAGCGGCGACAAGAGCGCCGACGACCAAGCCCTGATGAACAAGACGCGCTGGGGCGAGCGTCACATCGAGCAGTCTGAGCAAACGGACGAAACGCTCAGATAGAAAATGGCCAAGCCGCCTAAGAGACTTGGGGAAACGGTATCTGACAGCGAACGTACGAACGGCTCCGGCTTGCCATTACAGCAACTCCCCGAAATCCAGCGTCGGCGGTTCGTATTGTACCATGAATTTGGGCAGACTTGAGCAGACTGGCGAGATAGAGGGCTGCGCAAGTAACTCGGCGACTAGCTCCATTGCGCGCAGAAAAAAACCAGGGAGATGAGAAATATTTTTGAAAAGTAGGGGTGCCTCTGACTGTGGAAATAGGTGCGAGGGTAATTTACCCTCACCAGTTCTCAGCTAAAAAAGGACAGGCCTTACCTTGAAAACTAAATAATCATTCCTCAGGCACTTTCCCATTGCCATTGTGATGAGCATAAAACATGCCGTCGATTGCGCCGTAATGTCACGGAATATTACTGTGATTAGCGAGAAACAACCGCGCAAATATCATGTTTCCCCCGGTACGGCGACGACCGGCCATAAAGTCGAGCTTGAAGCGGTGAAAACCGTGATCCGTCGCAACAAGCGGGGGGCAGTTTGGAGAGAACCTCGGAAGGGTGAAATTCCCGTGGAGCGGTTTAGCAAGCCGCTTACCGATGACTTCCCAAGTGTCTTGGGGTGCTTAGAACAAATAAAGACATTTTCATATATGTCAAGCGCAAGCCCAGCGATTTATTAGTACAGCGAAGCTATGTCTACATGATGTTCTTGACAGCAAAAACCGGGCTTGCTATTGGCTTATATAGCCGAAAGGCAAATTATATGAAGGTGGTTGAACCTGCTATGGACACGAAAGAAAAGCGAACGATTGCGGAACAGAAAATCCAGCGGGGCATATATTCGGAACCGTTCCGACAACTCTATTTGCATTATTCACCAGTTAAAGGAGCATAAAATTCATGCAGAAAAGTTCAAAATCAAAGAGAATATATGTTTAAGCTTGCAAAACTTATCAATTCATTTATATAATTCTTAGATTATGTATATGTTTTAATAATTTATACGGATAAATATGACAGAGCTAACGACAAAATTATTCAAAATGACGGTCTCTTTGCAAACCGTCGGAACAGCTATATATATTCTACGCCGATTTAACGCGGGGTGCAGGCTCGGAGCAAAGCGGATGGACGGGTAGCTATTGCAAGTATTTTCAAAACGCCGAACTGCCGCTTAACCCGGTGCTCACGGCGTCCCTGCTCGGCGGGGCCGTGGAAACGCGGGATTGCCCGGTCTGTGGCAAGGCGTTTGTGCAATACGGTAAACAGGCGTATTGTTCCCCCTTTGCGCGAACGCGGCGCGGTGAAAACGCCAACGGGAATACATGCGGAAAAAGCGGGGGGACTGTTAGCTTTTGGCGGTTCTCAAACCCGCATGTATCAAGGCTTTGCGAACCCCAAAAGAGGGCGGGCGGCGTCTTTCCCTTACCTGCCCCTGTTTCGGGGAGCAAAAGCTAACAATTTCAAAGGTGGGAGGCATACACCATGAGCGATAGCAGACCAAAGGAAATGATGCAAGGCTACGCGATTAAGGAGTCAACCGTTTTCGAGAATAACCGGGGCTTTGCCCTCGCGGAGAACCAGAACGCGCCGCAAACCTTTGTAACGCGGCAATTCACCGGGGCCGAAAACGGCGAACGCGATTATTATTTGGGGCACTACACGACAGACGGTGAAACGGCGCGGCGGGATTATCTGGCCCGCGTCGCGGACTATATCAAGGACTATGGGCAATCCGAGCGCGGCGTTTACAAATGCTGCTCCACCCAGCGCCCGGTAGGCATCGGCACATTCCCCAAGACGGACGGCGGCCCTGTCCGCATCGTCAATTTTGACACGCGGGAGGGCGTGGAACTCGGCCATTGCCGGGCGCGGGGCTATTTGGAGCATTCCGCGCCGCTGACCGAAAAGCAGCTTGACGATTGCGGGCTGAAAGCCGCCCACAACAATCCGGACTTGAAGCGGTGCGGCGGAACAGACGCGGACCGTGGGCGAATATGTGGACAGGCGCAAGGCCCCCGCTCATTTGCGCTTTACGGAATGGGAGCCGGACAGCGGGGCGTTTATAAAGAAGCCATATGTCACGCCGGAGCAGATGGCGGAGCGGCATGCCCTTGTTGTCACGCCCAAAAGCCGCGCCGCCGATAAGCCGCCGCGTATTGCCGACCAGTTGGCCG
This sequence comes from Clostridiales bacterium, assembly GCA_031269465.1. Classification (GTDB taxonomy): domain Bacteria; phylum Bacillota; class Clostridia; order Lachnospirales; family WQUN01; genus JAISWZ01. Next base: position 8,230 of record JAISZB010000170.1, read on the forward strand.
AGGAGGGCGGACAGGTGGAACGCGGCGCGGAAACGCCCGCGCCCGGTAAAAAATCACAAATCCAATGAGGACAGATAGGAGGCGGTAACCGTGAACGTAAGACAACACTCTCAAAAACGCGGAACTATCCACGGAACAGAACACCAATATGCTTGACGGCATTCTAAACAACATCGCGCCCGCGCCCATTCCCGCCCCGGAGGACAGGCCGCTTGACCGGGTGAAGCGGCCCGCCGAGAAAAAGCGGAGCCAGGAGCGCGAACGGTGAGCAAGCCCAAACGCGCCCGCGATATTCCGGTTTATGTTTATATTTCCCCCGCCGAGCAGGAACAGCTGCAGGCGCGCATGGCCGACGCGGGGACAAACAACATGAGCGCCTTTATCCGCAAAATGGCGCTCAATGGGTATGTACTGCATGTTGACCTCTCCCCGGTGAAAGAACTCGTTTCTCTGCAACTGCGGTGCGCCAACAATCTAAATCAAGCGGCAGTCACCGCCAACACCTACGGCGGCGTGCACCCGGAGGATATAGCGGCCTTGCAAAAGGACTGCGCCGCGCTCTGGGGGCCGCTGTCCGATTTGCTGAAACAGCTTGCGGAGATTGTGAAGATGTGAAAACGGGGAGCGTCCGGCATATCACGCGCCGACTCTCCCCGCTTTTTTCATATGGCTTCTCACTTCGGGCCAACTTGGACCGAAGTGGCGCGGTTACAATTCCAAAAACTCCGCTGGCGTCAAAACAAACGGTTCTTTCGGATAATGCTTTGTATTCCCGGTAATCAGATACGCGCCTGCGCTTTTGGCCGCGTCATAAAAAACACGGTCGTCTTCGTCAATCATGGCGTCCGTACTTGGCACGGGTAGAGCCGTTTCCCCATTCTGCCGGATTGCGGCAAGTACCGTTTCCGCGTCAACCGGAGAAATACGCAGACGCGGCCTAAACAAAACATCCTCATACTCCGTAAAAATATCCTCGCTGAAAACCAATTCCAATGTCTCGGTCAGAAACATTCGGTATATTTTCGCGGGATTGCCTAACGGCGAGAGCAAGGCCGAAACGAGGATGTTAGTGTCAAGCACGACGCGGGGCATGTTCATATACCGGCCCTGCGCGTTTTTCGTTCCATCCGCGCCGCCGCAATTTCCGCGTCAATTTCTTCCGAGGTCATTTTGTCAGTGCCGTTCTGCACAGAATTTTGCCATATCCGCTCGGAGGCGGCCATCGCGTCCCTCATGGCAGCGGTGCGGCTTTCGCCATTGGTGGTAAGGGCGATTTCAAACGGAATTTTTTTCTGTCTGACAGCTTGGCGCACGAACACGGTAATCGCGGTGGTCAGGCTCATGCCCAACGCTCCAAAAACCTGATCCGCCTCCTCTTTTAATTCCCGGTCAAGTCTAATGCTTAGATTTGTTGTATCAGCCATCGTAACCACTCCTTTCAAGCTACTTGGATTGTATCAAGAAATTCGTGATAAGTCAATAATATGCACAAATATTATTGTGCAATATACTTCATTTTATTCATAGGACTTCAAAAAGGATACCAACCAGCCAGGACAAGAATCACTTGCTCCTTTTTCACCGTTTCTTATTTGTGTTAAAAAATCGGCCCTGATACAATATACATAGAGGCTAAAACAAGGGATTTTCAAGACTTTAAGGAGGCTGATTTTATGCGTGTTCTATTCAAAATCATAGCGGCCAGGTCGTGGTTGCGCTGACTGTATTATGGGCGGCGTTGGTGTTCCTGTTCTCCGTCGCGGAATTTATTTTAGGCTATGTATCGGGTATTTTCGCGCTGTTGGGTATCGTCATGCTGATTGCCGGACAGACGTCGGGCGGGATTACGTTTATGGTCGGCGCGTTCTTGCTCTCCCCTGTGGGTATCCCGGCTGTCGCGGACTGGCTGATTGACCGGGCGGCAGATATCAACGACGCTCTGAAAGGCTTCATCACCACTTGATTTCAGGAAGGTCGGGATATGCAAATGACGGACTGCAAAAACCTGTATCTCAAAATGTTCAACGCGGCGGCTGACGCGAGCGAGCGCCTAACCGAAATTACCATCCTCGCGCAACAGGCGTCGCTTGGGCTTATCAAGACCCGGTCTCCACGCCCTTCAGCGGAATCGTCTTGCCAAGGAGCTTGGTTAATCCGGCTATATCCGCAAAAAAGCTTCTGAGCTTCTTTAACAGTCCGCTCGAATCAATTCCGGGTTATGCTCTTTTACAAGTGCCGCCGCAGACCTTCAGCGGATGCCTCGCCAGCACGGCCAGGCTTCATTTCGCTTTGGCTAAGGAAGTGAATCCGGAATGGACGTAGCTGTTCCGACGTTTTGCAAAAAGATGGTTATTATATCATATATTGTCGATCAATATGTAGTATTATCCCAATATATACAATAATAGTAAATTAAGATTACATTATATGTCATTTAGTTGCAATTCAGAGGGCTATCCGCTTTTATTTATACACTTTTGAGCCAGGCTCTCCACATGAAAAGAATTTTAGGCAGTCTAGCAAAGTATTTTTTGTGCAATTTTCAAAAACACTCTATAAATAAACAGACTGCGGAATACGTCGAATTGTAGAGGCAGTATTGTATCCCATAAATTTCCATGTTAAAATTATAAAAAGACAGATCACCCCCTTGGCAGAGCTGAAAAATCTTTGTTCGTAAATTAATGATAATTATGCGGATATATATATAATATTCTAGTATTTTCCCTCCTTTGTGAACTTATATTTATAATAATGCAAAATATATTGCTTCATCTTATAAATTGCAATGTTCTTAAGATGAATGCAGGCTCGCGCGGAGGCGGCGGACAGTGCTTCAGGCGGCTTCCCGCCTCCTCCCCCCGAGGCTGAAAAATCTGAGGAATTTGGCGATTTGGGCCGTTCCCATGGAAAGCTCTTCAATAAGCGTATTTATGGTATATTTTCCCTTTTTAAAGAATCCGGTGCCGAATCGCAATGCGTTTGAAGCTATGGATTTCAACGCCTGGAGCTGGGTCGGAGCCCCTTTTCCGGTTTCCTTGGACTTGTCGGCGCCGAAGACGGCGTCCAGATGCCAGTGCAGGCCGTTTTCGACTCCCCAGTGCAGCCTTGCCGCCCTTGCGGCCTCCCGTATGTCGTCCAGCGACGAAA
>JAISZB010000268.1 GCA_031269465.1 Clostridiales bacterium
TGTTGATATATAAGTTTTACATTATTAAATGTATATTCGAGTTAACTTTTGAACTTTTCCGCAAGGATTTCATGCTCTTTTGACTGGTAAATAATGTAATAAACTGTCGGAACAGTTCCGAAAAAAGTGCTTACCGTACCCCGGAAAAAAGTGCTTACCATCCCCCGGAAAAAAGTGCTTGCCGTACTCGGAAAAAAGTGCTTGCCATACCCCGGAAAAAACTCCTTACCGTACCCTAGAAAAAAGTGCTTACCACACCCCGGAAAAAAGTGCTTGACATTTACAGCTTTGCGCATATAAACTACATCCAATGGAACAGCCAGTGGATTGCCGCCGGCGCATCTCGCGCCTGCCGCATGATCCTTTTCCAAGCTGTTTCTGATTCTCGTGTTTTTAGCGGTATAGCCGCATGCCGTACCCGCATCCGGATGCTTCTCCTTCAGCCCGTTGTAGAATGCCCGCCTCATAATCCCCATGAACGCGACGTCTCTGAAAGATTGCCCTCTTTTTAGGTTCAACTTCAACTTGCCAGCATAGAGCCTATGAAAGCGGCGCATCGGCAGCCGCTGCGGCGATCCCCGCATAATGCGCCTGCATTATTCGGAGCATCACCGCCTATTTTGCGGCTTTCTATGCGGTGGACGTTCAGTATGGGGCTCTTGCAACTCTTCCGTCCATGGCACGCATGCCCGTCTCGGAACAAGACATATTCCCGAAAATTCCAGAAGCCAAGTTGATCGCCTTGTCGGCAGTCCTTTCCTGACATGCCGGGATTTTTGATTTTCTGTATGTCAAAGTACTCAACCTCTACAACTACTTTCGCTGTTGGCAATATCTTATGTACGTTGCCCACCGTTTTAATATGGGTCTGGATCTTGTTCTCTATAGAAGGAGCCAGCCAGCCCTTATGCTTCGAGCGGACGCGATTATTGAAGCGGGGTTTGCGACATCTTTTCCTGTTGCGCCTTGCTATAGGGCGCTCTTTGATTGCGCCTTCAACGCCTGAAGGCTCTTCTCGTCGAAAGCAAATCTACAATATCAGTCCTCAGTTTCACTTCAGCGAAGTACAGCTCTTCTTTCTCCGCAGTCGCGGAAATTCCTATTGTTTTGCTTCCCGCATCTACGCCTAAAGCAATCGGCTGAGTATATTCTGTGCTATCGTACAGCAACTGGATTGCAGAAGGCTCAAGCTTTGCAACTTTAGCCTTGCCGTCTTCTAATAGATGCCTCACGTTCCCACGGCGCTTAGTCGGCATCAATGGATTGCCATTCTTATTCAAAACATAATCCATATATTTCCTCCGCGCATAGCGCGTATAAATCCCTATCTCTAGGGCAAGTTGCCCTTCGCCAATGCTGTTCCAAGGTTTTATGCGCCTGCAACACTGTCCCTTCCCCTAAGGACTGTTCAGCCGCAGGCCGTAGAATCCGGAGCTGGAGCGAACGCTCCGGAGCGCCCATATATTCTTGGACAGCGTAGTCAGTTAAGACTTAGGCTAGTCAATCAGGACTTATTGCTAAGCCCCTAGCTTTTAGCTATGGGGTGATTGACTATAGTTGATGAAATTGCGCTTTTTTCTCAGAACGCAAAAAACTCTGAAATTTATATTCATATGCCAAAATAGATTAATGAGTCTAAGAAGGAAGTGATATGCCAATGAAATTGCAGGAGCGGACGCATGCTTGCAGCTGCGGCAATGACCTAGACAAGGCGCAGATGCGGCCTTGAACATCAAAATGAAGCTTTGCGCATGTTGAAGGCTGCCTAGGAATAGAAACAGACAACTGCGGGACGCAAGGGGCCGACTCGTGGAATTCCTGCGCCGAAAGTCGAAAAGCGCGAGAAGCCCTCGTCTCAAGCGCTTTGCGCGCGTATGCACTGTTGAGCGCTAGGCGGTGGGGGCATGTCACACATTTGTTTCCCAATATCCAGTTTTAGGCAAACCCATTCGTTTAATTAAGTTGACCCTCTTCAGATTTTTAAGATCACGCTCAACTGTCGGTTTTGAGACGCCTATTATTTCACCGATTTTTTCAGCGGTAATGTATGGATTATCTTTTATGACATGCAGTATTTTAGTTTGCCGTGAGGTATTATCACCATCATTTATACCATCATCATCAACTTTAGAATCAAAACCTTCGTGAGGGTAAATGGTAACAATCATATAGTTGCGATCATCGTCGGTTTCAAATTCCGGAGGAGGAGAACCGTTAGCTTCCAGAGAATTTATTATTTTGGTGATGCCAGTAGATTTCTTTTCGGACAGATCAATTTCCTTTAAGAACTCACCGATTCGTCGATTGCGGTAACGTCTGGATATTGCCTTGCCTGTTTTCAATTTTTCCATATCAATATATTTTTCTGGCCCAGGATGATTGATAACTTTAATGCAATCAACATATATGCGGATTTCAACCGGTTCAGCGATTTGATAAGATTTGTGGAATACTGAATTAACAAGAATCTCTTCCAATGCGCTATAAGGATAATTGAAGAAACGCGACGCTTCTGCGCGGTCTGGATGCTTTACGACCTTTTCGACAATAAGAGTAGAGTCAATATAATGAAGCGCGTCACGAACCTGTTGCTGCACAGGGCCATAAAAAATTTTTTCAGTAAAATCGTCCGCCCCCTCCGCAGCAGGGGAGTGGAAATGTATCAATTCTATTTGCGCGCAGGGAATGAATTTGTCGGGACGGTCGCTAAACATGAGAATGCCGATATTACGGATGCTGATGCCGACATCGGTTAGATTGGCCACTTCTAGCGCGACAAGAATATCTTCAAGAGGCCTCCTGTTGAGCTGTTCCTTGAGTGCGCTTTTGCTGTTGCGTAGAAATTCTCCAAGATGCCAAATGCTTACATCATCCATTTTTGCCTTTTGATTTATACGGTCGTCAAAGGGAATGGAATTAAATTTATTGAACAACTCAAACATTTCGCTTCCTCTTGCGATTGTTTTCACAGATGAGGGCTTGATCCAGTACTCTTTATGCTTATCGGATTTGTCCTTAGACAGTACATTTTCAGGAGCGGAATATGGCCCGCTGTCGCCGCCGGAACACCAAAGATATATCAGAGCTTTATTTTGGTAGTAAAGAACTTCAGTTTGAGGAATGTAACGCGGCGTTATGAGATTGCAGTATTGAAAAAGCTCCTGCTGGATTTTATCAAGTTGGTTTTCGTCCAATCCTATGGGAGGCAGAATAGGGCGTCCATATTTTTCTTCGATGCCAATTACGATGTAGCCACCGTTTGTATTTGAAAAATCGTTGGCATAAGCGCAGACGGTGGTGATAATCTCGGAGGGATTCCAGCCGCGCTTATATTCTACGCGGTCGTGCTCGACAACGCGCCCCTCCAACAAAGTTTCCAGTTTCAGCGGAATCATACTCATACCTCCTGTTGCTTGATTTGAATAGCTTGCTTCTATGTATACTGCTTAGCATCGGATATTTCCGATTTTGATGTAGGATTATATAATTAGTGCGAAATGTGGTTATAGTCATTTCGCACCCTTCAATGGACTCTCAGTCGTCAAAATCTATACATTTGACTGCAAAGCCAAAACAGTATATATAGTATAGTCAATTTAATGCGGGAAAACAAGAGCGTCATCCCAGGAGGAGAAAAGCGTGATATCTACTGATTTTCATAGATAATTGCCTTATTGTCAGATTTGCAGGCAAACTCGCCTATTTGCATGAATTTTCTATTTTGAAGCTGGCTGCGCAGATTCTCTGTCTGTATAAAGCTCATTATGAGCGATTGAGCAGAAATCCATTTGCAAATAAATTTAATCTAACGGCATTGCAGATGCTAGGTCTGATGCAGGTTCTGCCGCTATGCTCTATATAAGGGCGACTTGCAAAAAGCGCTGCGACAGAGTCGCAGCGCTTTTTTTCTTGCAGTATAAATATTTAAAGGCGAGTGGGGCTTTCTATCCCAAACTGGGATTAGGCTTTGCCAAGTTGTTCTTCAGCAATACCAGTTGAATTTTCTCCCCAGCGCCTTACGTTCATTATTTGGTTTGCCTGGCGTTAAAGCTTGGCGACCGGCTGGCAGCGCTTGGCCTGATTCTTCAGGCTTTAGGCCGAAGCTTCAGCTTCTCGCCCTTTGGCGGGCCAAAGGTTTATAGCCCATTTGACTCTCGCTCTCGAGCTTGGCTCAAACGCTTCCTTATAAGTTCCTGTAAAACGCCACATTGGCTATAAGGTGCGAATCAAGTTCAATAAGCACCGTATCAATCTGCATGAAAGCTTTCCCTTTGGAGAAGCAGGCGTCGCCGCTTCACGTACTTGGGTTAATCAGCAGTTAAATAGCTTTATTTATTCAGCATGCATTGCTTCAATAACCGTACGCTCACGCGTTGGCGTATAAAATCAAGACAATTACGCTTTTGAGCAAGCATCATCCGGCTTTAAAAAGCATTCTCATTTATATAATAAAGCTTGACGCTTCGTATCTTACTTCTGGCTCCCGGACAATATCTTCTCCTGGGCCTCAATCATTTTCTTGACCATGTATCCGCCCACATAGCCGTTCTGAGCGGATGTGAGATCTCCGTTGTAGCCTTGCTTCAACGGTACGCCTATTTCATTGGCAACCTCGTATTTGAATTGGTTCAGAGCTTCGCGAGCTTCTGGAACGCCTTTCTCCTCGACTTGCTGTTGCTGAATTTTGCGTGTTGCTGCCATAATATTTTCCTCCTCAATATAGAAATATATAAGCCCATCTCCTATGGCAATGCAACGGAACCCACTCTTCCGCCTAAAAAGATTATAGACTCTTTTTCACATTGCATGGTGTTATGAGGCGTTTGTAACATTCAAATAAGTTTGAATCTGATATTTTAGAATATATTTCTTTAAATTATCAGACCTATGCAATCTTTTCATACGATTCAAATGAAATAACTATCTGCTTGGATACCATTTCCTCTTTAGAATGCTTCATCAATAAGCCTTCCGTCGAATAGGCAAATTGATTTTCATCTCAGAAATCGCTTACTCTAAAGTACTTGCTTAACTAGTTGCTTTAGGCAATTTGTTCGCTTTTCTTTATTTAGGACGTTAACTGGTAAATTTACGAAGCTTTGCAGATGCAGTATGTCCTTTAAAGCTTAAAAGCTTTATCAGACGTTTCTGCCTGTGCATTGCCGTGCATCCTTTGATTCAACTCGTATGATTGATTTCACAGATGTTACAAAGATATTATGTCCGTGAAATATTGTTTTATGAGAGGTAATAAAAGGAAAAAGTTATGCTGAATTGCACTTTAAGCGCAAATAAACTGATTTGCTAATGAAAATGCTGTGTTCATATGCAGTGCAATAAGCATGCATATGATAATAGGCATAAAGAGCTAAAGCCGCCCATTGAACCTAGGGTTCGATGGGCGGCTTTAAGAAGGTCAAATTCCTGGCAATTGAAGCTAATTTTGCATCCGCGACAAGCGCGTTTTAATGAAGCGCTTTTTATAGAGCATCCCCTGAATCCACAATTGTGGTCTCTTTAAACTCAACTTCGGCGTTTTCAACGGCTCCATCCTTTTTTTTCTTTCCGAATATAGATCCGATATTTAGCTTGCTGACAATTCCAGGAACCATGTCGATGAGCTTTTGCACGTTGTCCTGGCTTTTGATGTTTATAAGCTGCACCGTGCCGTCGATTATGACAAGAACGGCTGTAGGCGTAATCCTTCCTCCAAGGCCGCCACCTCCGCCGCCTCCGTCCACTTTCTTCTCATCCTTTGATGATCCCTCGTTCACTCCCGCCGCCACTCCGAATACTACATCCACCAAGGGCACTATTATGACGCCGTTTACAAAGACTGGCTCGCCTACTACAGTCTTTGTCGAGATGAAATTCTCCATCTTTCCAAACAAGGTATCAAAATTGCTGTTCAAGCTGGCGCTCACGGCTACCATCCTTTCTCTTCTTGAAAATCATGGGCTTTATAATGAACCATCCCGGCTTGGAGGCTGCAATTGCCAAAAGCGGCCACAGAAGCGACCAAATATATATCCTCCCAGCAGCATGGATATTAAAAACCAGAGTTTTTTTTTCGAAATCAGCTTCTATGGCAAAACTTCTCGAAACTTTCATAAACGCAGCAATAAGGTGCAGCATTCCCAAAGCGGCTCCTGTTAAGCTTGGGTCATCGAAGCCGAAAAGGATCCGGCCAATTATTTTCTTTGGAGCGACGGCTTTTAAAAGCCTTGCCAGAAGGAGCATCGCTTCATCCATCAGCTCTTTTTTATATGGGTAATCGGAATAAGCCGACCATTTTTCCCTTAGGCCGTTTATCCTCTGCTCAAGGCTCTTTTTTTGCCCGCTATCATCTTTTTCGCCTTTCGCTTCATTCTTAGCCGATGAATCCTTCCTGTTTTCAGCGTCAGGGCAGTCGCTTTCAATGTCCGCAGTCTTTTTCTTAAGGGGTTTGCTGCGTTTTTCATTTCCGCTTGCTCCATTTTTAATTCGTGTTTTGCCAGACTTGGGTTTTCCAGGCTCTCGACCGAAAATCTTAAAAAAAAGATGGCTCCCTGAAGCATCAATTGCAAATCGCAAAGAAAGCATCCGAATCAGCCAGGATGCCTCGGCGCAAAACTCAATGCTCCCGTTTTTCTTCCCATCGGCCTTCCATTTTACAGGCATGAAGAGAACAAGCGCGATAATTGCCAGCGTCAAGGAAAAAACCGTTAGAATTATAATCCCAAGCACCTTCAAGATAAGCATTATCAGATCCTCTCCCCTAAGAACTCGTCCAAAAACAATACGGCAATCCATTTAATGCTGACGGCAATAAAGCCGATATCCGCTCAAATCATTTTTGGACGCTCCTAAGCGCTATACTTATCTGCATATGAAAGTTCCTTTTTGGGAGCTTATACCGATTTTCATCAAATGTTCCTTTTTAGCGCTTGATTATCCATTGAGCGGTGCGAAATGCCGATATCAATCGCTCTCGCTGTCTAATCAACAAAAAAGGCAGTTTTCTATGAAAATCAGCATAGCTGTACAGTGAGCGCGATTGATATCGGCATTTCGCACATTAAAGTGGATGAACAAGCTCCAAAACAGTGCATACCTCTACAAATCAGCATAACTTTGGCGGTGCCGCGCCCATAGCTTTAAACGCTCCGCGTTTTTTGCGCTTAAGCATTTAGAAGATCTAGGAATAAAAGCCTTTTTATAATTCTGGCTTTCACTCAATTTCCACCTGCATATTTAAATGCTCCGCATTACTGATTTGCATTCAAATGCACCGATTTTGATGTTGATTATACTATCATTGTGAAATGCCAATATCGGCATTTCGCGCTAATCGTATAATCAAAAACAGAACTTTCGGGTGCAAATCAGTATCTAAGAAGCCTCTGCAGAATCACTTGGCGGAAATATTTTTTCCCTTCATAAGCTTAAGCGCGACTGATGACGCGGAGATTAAGATAGCCGTTAAACCTGCGAAAATTGAGCCTATAAATGCGGCGATGTCTGTAAAGAACCCTATAGGCACTATATTTACAAGCAAATCCGTTCTGGCATCCAGAATCCACAGATCATTGCTGAAAAACAGTTCATGGAACAGCGTGAAAGCTCTGTCGAAGTCGCTTGCTATGAATATGATGAGAGACGCCGCAACAATAAGGAAGCTTATGAAAAAAACCTGCCATGTGCGCATCAGCGCAGCCATGGACTTGCCCCTGAGAAAGAAAAGAGCGGCGAATGTCAGCGCCGTCACGGCAAGCGATAGATTCCTCGCCGAAAACATGAGGAGGATCAAATTCTTAACATCCACCATATGCTGCTTCTCCCGGGCATTGAAAAACTCTCTGCTCTCACCCGCGACCTCCGCAGTCACGACAAGATCATCCTCCGCATCCGACATGTAGTTCAACAGCTTTTCGGTGACTTGCATAAGATCCGCCTTGTCGACTTGTATGCTTTGCGGAACTGAGTGCTTGTCATATTCAGCGCTGTAGAAAGGACGGTTGAAAGCGGGAATTTGTATAGACATGCACAAAAGAAACGCAGCAAGAGACATCGCGTTAATAATTGAGAGTACCCATCTCATTTTGCCCTCTCCGTTTCGTTCATCACAGTTGCTATGCGGCGGATACCTCTGCCTTTAGGCACGGTGAGTCGACCGCATGCCCCTTTTCCGCGTTGCTGGCGCATACTGCCCTATTTCTAGGGCTGGCCGCCCTTCGCCAATGCTGTTTCAAGGCTTTTTCGCGCCTGAAGCGCTATCCCTGCCCGTCAGGGTTGTTCAGCCGCAGGCCGCAGAGTCCGGAGCTGGAGCGAACGCCCCGGAGCTCCTATAGGATGCTCTTGGACAGCGCCGCCGGTTAAGGCTTAGGCTAGCCAATCAAGGCTTTTGCAAGCCCCTTGCATTAGCTATGGGGTGATTGACATTTATATCGATGCCCATGCGCACCGGTATATACACCGCTTTTCATCAAATGTTTCTTTTTTGGAGCTTGATTATCCATTGAATGGTGCGAAATGCCGAAATCGGCATTTGCTTCAAGACTTGAACACTCTTAGCTTCAAGAAGGAAAAGCTTTTAAACCTTTATAGCCATACTCATTTGCATATGAAATTTTCTTTTCTATCTTTATTATACAGTGACTCTATGGATAATCAAGTTCCAAAATAGGTGCATTTGGCTGCAAAACAGCATATTTTGAAAAGCTTCCTTAAAGGCAATCTAAAACCCGCCAAAACACACGCGCATCTTAATAGTGCAAACACCTTAACTATATTTTGAAACCATTTTTTTGTCAAGCTAAAGTTGAAAATTTCGACGGCGACAGTAATCTTTAAAGCATGCGAATCACCCTTCACTCAGAAGAGGCGCTTTTCTAGGATTCGCTCGCGTTTCCTAAGAAGGGGCCATCGAATCTTCCAAGTTTCTCATAAACAGATATGGATTTATCCAGAATTCCTCTTTCGCAAAAGCTGCGTCTGGGCATATGCCCACATGCAAATGCACCGGAAACTTGCCTTTCGTTCCCTCCCGCCCATAGCCCGAATCTCCCATAAAGCCCAGAAGCTGGCCTGCCTTCACTTTTATCCCCTTCTCCATTCCGGGCGCGAAGCTGTCTAAATGGGCATAATAGTAATATGTATCATTCTCCGTCTTTACCCCTACATGGTAGCCTCCCAGCTCATACCATCCAAACTCCAGAACTTCTCCATCTGTAATGCTTACTACCTGAAGGCGCCCCCTGTCGTTATTCTTGTCCATTATATCAGTTCCCTCATGCGCTCTCGCACCGGCGTAAGCCCTTGCGGATCCCCATGTGTCTTCGTACTCGCATGGACTCTCACCACTGCCCTCGCTTTGACTTAAAGGAACTGGAAATGTCTTCATCTCGCTTAGAAGCGTCCGAAACATTTCCTCGTATGGCTTTAAATCCTCATTTTCTTTGTACTCGCTTAGAATTTGGGCGCAGAGTTCCTCCATTCCCGCAGTGGAAGGCTCTTCAGCCGACGTCTGAAAAAATCCGAAATGCAGAGAGTACGCTGCCAGAAGTTCCGGAAAATCCAAATCATTCTTTTCCGCCAAGCTCTTAAGCTCTTTAAAATAATCATATGACATGCGAAACGCGCTGGCGTCGGAAAGCAAAATGTCCTCAGCATCCTGGAGCCCTTCTTTTCGGGGTTCTCGCATATTTATAGCGGCAGCGGCAATCAGAGCAGCCGCAACTAATGCGAATAAGCGCCGCGACGCAAACCCCAGGCGCTTTTTCAGAAAAATCCTGCGCTTTATCTTTGCGCTTCTAGTCAATGCCGTACACCTCCTGATTGATCTCTTGAAATCCCAGCGCCATCATACCGGAATAAAACTCCTCGCGAAGAAAGCGCTTGAGTATAAAAGATTATATTCCCCTGCCGCGGGAGTCATGACTTGCCATAAACGCATTAGAATTTTCAACTGCTTGTCATCTGCAAAGCCGCAGGCCATCCCTCCTTCTTCTACTGATTTTCAAAGAAAACCTCCTTTTTTCGGAGCTTGCTTATACAGCGAGTACGATTGACATCGGCATTTCGCATCTCTCAATAAATAGTCAAGCTCCAAAAAGGAGCAATTGTTCTGTACTGAAAAAGCAGTTTTTCAATCGCGTTTAAAGCCGGCAAGTCCGTGCTTGAAATCGCCGTGACCGCGCGCGACACGGGAGAGGGCATTTCCCCGGAGCTTCTGCCCCATGCGTTGAATGCGGCGCGAACCAGAGGCGGCGAATGACTGCGGCATTCGTTATCCCTGCTTAAGAGGGCAGCTAGGGGCGATGAGAATGACGCGCCTGATTTTGCTTGTCGAGAACAACAAGCAGATTCTACGCGGCAACGGCAGCGGTTCAGCCATAAAAAACCCGGACGGCGGCACGCCTCTCGCCTCCGCGCCCGGAGCCGAAGCGGCGTCCGGCCTGACCATGAAGCTCACAGATAACGCGGCTTTCCTTCTGGACTATAAAACGCCGCTTGGCTATGCCGTGGCCTCCGGCGTACCGTTTGTCGACGTCGCGAGGACGGCGCGGTACTATGGCAACGTGGCATTCACCTGCGCCCACGGCTTGTTTGCGGGTACGGACGCTGACAAGTTCAGCCCGAACGCATCCATGACGCGCGGCATGATAGTGACGGTTCTCGGCAAACTGGCGGGCGCGGACGCAAGCAAGTATACGGCAATCAGCTTCAGCGACGTACCCATCGTGCAATACTGCGCCGCTTTCGCGGATTGGGCGAAAGAAAACGGCATCGCATCCGGCGCGGGCGGCGGCAAATTCTCGCCCGACAGCAACGCCGCCCGGGAGGATTTGGCGGTCATTATTTACAATTATGCGCGGTTTATGGACATCGACCTGCCCGAGAAAAAAGAACGCCTGCCCTTCGCGGACAACGGCGACATTTCGGGCTATGCGGAAGAAGCCCTATGCACCATTGCAGGAGGCTGGAATCATCAGTGGCAAGCCCGGCGGCATGGCCGACTCGCAGGAACCCGAAGCTGCCGCTATGCTCCAGCGTTTCATCGAGGCGATAGCGGAATAGGAATAAGCGGGAACACAGCCGCTAAATGGCGAAACGCCATGCATGGCTTTATCAAATCAGCCTTGCATGGCGTTTTTTGTTCATGTAGAGTTTACGCGCTTTTTTGAAGAAAATCAGTAACTAAAAGTTAGAGTCCTTTTCATATTTTCAAATGAGTCTGAGCGCCTAACATGCTAAAGGAAAATCATTTTGAAGCTCCATGCCTATTCGCCTCGATAGTCCGCTATGCTGTTTTTTAGCTAGAAGTTTTAAGCATAGATAAATATACCGATTTTCATTCGATGTTCCTTTTTTGGGAATCCAGTTATCCATTGAAACCCTGTATAATCAAGCTTCAAAGGTTAATCTTCTACATCAGTATAAAAAAGCCTCTCAGGAAAATCCTGAAAGGCTTTTTTCTTTATTCAGAAATTCAAATGGATCTGGATAATGAGAGCCAGCGGCAGAGCTGGCGACTATGCAACCAGAAGCTTCTTGACCTCTTCCGGCAAGTCGTCAGCACGGCAGTTCATGCTGATGATGAAATCAACGTCATGCATCTTCGAAAGCCCTTCCAATTTGGCGATGAGTTTTACAAGCGCCTCGTTGTCGACAGTCTTTATGACATTCGTCAAGCCATCTACAAATATGCATTTTATGTCATTGTCCTGGGAAAGAATTCCGCAAACGAATCCGATAAACTCCCTGTAGTTGGAAAGAGGGAAGCTGGCAGTTTCAACAAACCTGATGTCGTAGTGCAAGTCATAGATATGACGGCTGTCGTCATCTATGAACACCAAGTGTCCATCCGTCGATTTGGCGCTTGCGTTCGCCATGCTGATCAACTTCTTGGTCTTGCCTTCCCCTTTGCCGCCGGCAATGAACTGAACCATCTCAATCTCCTCCTTAAATATGAGAACTTCTGGTCGCCCGCCTTTAAGTCAGCCTGCAGCGCAAGGCTTATATCAAGCCTATGACTGCCCGAATTCCTTTACAATAGAAAGTTCGAAGCCCCTATCCGAGGCGCAGCGAATATAGCGCAATCCCATTTATATCATAGCCGTTTGCATCAAAAACAAGACTCCAAAACAACCGGCAATACTTAAAATTAATGGAATTATAAACTGCGCCGATTGCTGCAATTTCCGCCCGAATAAAGGTGCAAGCTAGTAAAGCCTCAGTTAAGGCAAGCGACTCCGCTCTTCATCCAAAACGCTGTTCCAATATTTGATTCTGTTATATTCATTATAATGTATTCTTCCCATTTGTTAAACAGCAATTCGAATTTTTAATTTTCTCATTTTCCTCTTGTTTTTCCAGAATAGGCATTCAAGGCAAAAATTCGCCTTTTAACCCTAAATAAGTATATTTTCCGGCAAAATCAGAATAATAATACAAGAATGCCTCAAGAGAGGTTCTTATGCCAAAGGATTCAAAGCAAGTCAGTTTTAAGGCTGTTCATCCCGCTTTAATGCCTTTTTCCCGCTTTTTGGGGATTGGCCTCAAGGGACTTAAAAGCCTACGAAAAAGGAGCAATGGTATGAAAAAAAATTCAAAAGCGCTCTTTGCCTTGACAGTTGTTGCAATCACTGCGCTAAATCAGGCGTCTTCGGCGCGCGCTTCCTCAATTGGAAGCGAGATCCCCGCAAATGCGGAGCAGCTTTACAGCGAAAATTACAGCTCGCAAGCCGGCTACCCCTCAGGAGAAACTCCCAGCTTGCCCGCGCTGCAAAACGCCCCCCCAAACTCCGGCGCCTATCCCAATGCCGCGCCTTACTCAAACTCTGAAAGCCTTTCTGAGCCAAACCAAAACACCGCTCCTTACTCAAACCCTGACGGCGGCGCTGAGCCAAACCAAAACACCGCTCCTTACTCAAACCCTGACGGCGGCGCTGGCCCAAACCAAAACACCGCTCCTTACTCAAACCCTGACGGCGGCGCTGGGCCAAGCCAAAACACCGCTCCTTATTCAAACCCTGACGGCGGCGCTGGGCCAAGCCAAAACACCGCTCCTTACTCAAACCCTGGCAGCGGCGCTGAGCCAAGCCAAAATACTGCGCCTTACCTAAATCCCGATGCGGCGCCCTACGCGAATCCCGGCGACGCGCCTTACAGCAACCCTGCAAATTCAAGCTCTCCAAACTACAGCTACCCTTCAGCAAACCCGCCGCAAATGAATCCGGGAATGGATCCCGGCCTCGGCAACCCCCGCTCGTCAGCGCCAAATACCAATGTCAGACCCGCAATCGGCGGAGCAAACGCTGAGAGTCCGGTGGACGAAGATGGCGAGAGCCTGCCGGGCATAAAGCCTGACCCGGTAAACGGCGGCGCTCGTGGAGGCCTCGATCCCGCAGCCGGAAGAACCAGGCCGCTTCTCAAAGCCCGCCCCATTGAAGGAAAAATAGACGTGTATCATGTTCACAGAGGGGATACGCTTTGGATCATTTCAAGAAAATACAAGGTAAGGCTTGAAGCTGTCATAGACGCAAACCCTGCGCTTCCAGATCCAGACGTAATCTATCCGGGGGACGAAATCGCAGTCCCTCTTGATCCCAGGCTCAGCGCGGAAATGGATATAGCGGGAGCGCATATCGACAAAGGCGACGGCAGGACAAAGATACGCTCCAGCATCGTCACTGGCCGATACTCAGGCTTAAGCTCCCAGACTATTGAAAGCGTAAAGGAAGGCGAGCTTTTCAACCTCGTAAACGACGCGCGCGCGGAAGCCGGCGTAGCGCCATTGACTCTGTCCAAGGAAATAAGCAATGTCGCAAGAATAAAAGCGGATGAGATGCGCCTCAGAAATTACTTCGATCACACATCCCCTGTATATGGAAGCCCTTTTGAAATGCTTCGCTCGTTCGGGATTATGTACAAAACAGCTGGAGAAAACATAGCAAAAGGCCAGAAAACAGCTAAAGCTGTTTTTGCCGCATGGATGAATTCAAGCGGGCACAGAGCCAATATACTAAATGAAAGCTATGATGAAATAGGAATAGGCTTTTCAACTAACGGAACAACCTCTTATTGGGTTCAAATATACGCTAGCAGGAAATGATTTTCTCAGCCAAGGCTGCCTTACGCTCAAAGTTTGGAGGCAGCCTTGCCTTTAGCACAAGATATTCATCTCGACTATTTTATCAAGTTCGTGAGCCACTATATATCTGCTCGTCAACACGCACAGCATTTTATCATTATTAAGGCCTATAAGCTGACCTTCAAATATTTTATGCTGGCTTGTCGTCACTCTAACCTTCATTCCTCTTGTAAATGTCTCCCCATGAAACAGAATCTTTTCTTCAGGAAAAAGATGATAGCATTTCGCGAGTATTTTGCTCATGTCCTTAGGACGATAGTCCAGGTTCGAGGGTTTGGAGAGGGCGGATCTGACAATTCCGCCCAAGCCCAATATTATCCATGTAAATACCAAAGCCAGCAGAGCCGCGTATACTACATCATTGAGCGACAATAGTATCTGCATAAGCAATACCTCCTTCTAGTCATACTGACATGCATATGGACACATATGACGCTGCGCTTCATCGTAAAGGATGAGACAGTGATTTGCACCTTAATGAAGCGATTCAACCGGGAGTCAATGCAAATCAGCAGGGCAGCGGAATACCGAAGTTCGACGATTGAATTTATTTAAATATCTGCGCTTCCAATTTTATCAAGCCATGAAGGTACGTTTGGCCCCAAATCAGCGTTTGTCGAGCCGCGCCCATTTAGCGATTGTCAGCTTGCAATAAATTATTCTGATTTGCATATGAGAGTTTTGCATTGGAGCATGATTATGCTAAGGATGGATAATCATACTCTAAAATCGTGCTTTTGACCGCAAATCGGCATGCCGCTTTGCAGGCAACATTTAAAATCGGAACTTTGCAATGTGCATCCGTATATATTTCGGCTTCAATAAGCAAACGCTATACATGCAAATTTTTCATCTCCCACGCAAGCCTGGCAATGAATTGCCTTGCTGATCTGCCAGACATCTCCTTTTGGCTGAGCTCCCATTCCAGAGCTTTTTTCCTTAGCTCATCCTCTGGAATGTCAATGCCCATCCTTCTAGCCAACTCAACTACTATGCCAGTATATTCCTGAGGGTTCGGCTTGGGGAATGTTATAGAAAGTCCGAATCTATCTGAAAGGCTGAGCTTTTCATTCATCGAATCCATGGCGTGAAGCTCATCACCCTCGCGATCAGACCATTTTTCCTGTATTATGTGCCTTCTATTGCTCGTCGCGCAAAACAATACATTTTGGGGCTTGACGGCCGCTCCGCCTTCCATGATCTTTTTAAGGTATTTAAATTTGACTTCATAGTCGTCAAATGATAAGTCATCTATAAATATAATAAAGCTTTTGCCCCTGCCTTTCAATTGCTCAAGCACCTTCGGCATAAGATGAGCCTGTTCCTTGTCCATTTCAATCAGCCGAAGCCCCCTGTCATGGTATTGGTTCACCAGCGCCTTTATGCAGGAAGACTTTCCGGTTCCCCTGCTTCCGGTAAGGAGCATGTTGTTTGCTTGCATCTTCGCTAAAAAAGCTTCCGTATTGCTCCTCAAGAGCTCTTTTTGGTACTCGCAGCCTATCAGATCCGAGAAAACTACCGGGTCGCTTTCGCGTATCGCGTAGATTTCTCCTGAATCGTCCACCCCGTACATCTTATGCTCCGCAAAGTCGCCGCAGCCTATAAGTTCGTAGTACCACTGAAGCATCGACAGCTTGGCTTCAGCCGCGCCAGCCTCCATAATCCGATCCAGGTACGGGTTCTCCTTTATCTGCGCCGGCCAGTAGGACTCTATCTCCTCGTCGTCTCCAAAGGACTCGATTATGTTCGCGATGTCAACCTCAGAAAGGAACTTGAGAATCTGCACGTCCTTGAGCGCTAATTTGGCGATGGAGGCGGAGCTTGTAAGCGTCCTGCTCTCGCAAGCCATTGAAAAGGCGTTTACATCAGTCAAATATAGATAGTGCAAGTACTTCCTGAAAATCTCCCCCATAAGGCTCAACTCTTCAGCCCTTGAGGCAAGCAGGCTCAAAAACTCATAGAGGCCTCTATGCGAATCCCTTACATCGGCTTCAACCGCGAGCATGAGGCAGAGCCTGCGAAAAGACGTCAAAACCCTGTCGTCCGCTATTTTCTTGTATATCAAAAGGCTGTCCAATTTCAGAACTATATTTTCCCAATATGAAGTTTCCCGCAGCAAAATCCCACCTCTTTCAAAGCCTCGCGACCTTAACCTTGCCAAGCCCCATCTTCGAAAGAGCCAAAATCTGCCCTCGCGTCAGCCGTTCGCCAGGAGCTGCGACAGGAATCCCCGGAGGATGCTCGGCATAAAATTCCACGCATATGCGCCCTTCGCTTTCTAGGACGCAAGCCTCCTCCGAAGGCATTGCGACAGCCTCCCTAAGAGTAAAAGCGGAGTCGACCTTCCCTGAAAAAAAGCTCTCAGGCTGCCAGCTCTCAGCCTGAGAGGCGGCAGATTTCCCCGCCTTCTTGGCGCCGATGCCCCTGACGCCGTCAACAAGCCTGTCAAAGCCGGCTTTGACATCCGCAGGGCTGGTCATCGCCAGCGCATATCCGACGGAGCTCATTTCAAGCTGAGCTTTGTATTCATCCCTTAAAATCCTCTCAATTTCAAATCCGGACGCAACTCCGGCAAGAATTATCTTTCCAGAGTCCATATCAAAGACTCCATTTTTTCCTATGAGTTCACGCCCCAGAATATTCGGCCCGCCTGCGCCCTCAATCGCTTCGCGCGCCTCTTCAAGAAGGCTTGCGTAAGAATTCATAATGTCCCTTTCCTCAGTCAAGCGCCTGTACAAGCTTTCAGTGGAGGACATTAATATATACGAAGGACTGCTCGTTTGGACGGCTTTTAAGTAAAATTTAATCTTCTCCCAATCCGCCCTCAAGCCCTTCCTGTGGATTGCGGCCGCCTGCGTCAGCGCGGGAAGCGTCTTGTGCGCGCTGTTTACAACTATGTCGGCGCCCAGCGCCAGCGCAGGCTTTGGAAAACAGGCGTGAAATGGAAAATGGGCTCCGTGGGCTTCATCCACTATAAGCACAGCGCCGTTTTCATGCGCGGTTTTAGATATTGAAGCTATATCAGACACCAAGCCTTCGTATGTTGGACTAGTGATGAAAACAGCCTTTGCTTTAGGGTGGCTGGTGAAAAGAGCCGCGATCTGAGAAGGATCCGCGCCGCCGCAAAATCCGAAGGAAAAAGATTCAGGATAAATATATACAGGCTTGGCGCCGGATATTACCAAAGCGCTCAAGGCGCTTCTATGGCAATTCCTAGACATGATGATTTCATCATTTTCGCCGCAGGATCCAGCTATCGCCGCTATTATTCCAGATGTCGAGCCGTTTGTAAGAAAGGCCGACTCATCAGATCCGACAGCAAGCGCAACGCGCTTGTGCGCCTCTTTTATAAGCCCTGACGGCTCATAGAGGTTGTCAGTATGGCTAAGCTCTGTCACATCCCTAAAAAGCATGGCTTCATTGAGAAATTTCGGGTTTCTCTTGTGCCCGGGCATATGGAAGGGATAGATATCCATCTTTAAATAGGAATCTAAAAACAATTCAATCATATTTGCCTCGCAGCTAAAGGATTTGGTCAAGTCGAATTCGCAGATTCATCTATTTTTTCTCTTTTATACGCAAATCCCCTAAAAATTCTGTTTATGTAAAAGGAAGAAATTCATCTCTGATCACCCATTTACTTGCCGATTCGCGGTCAAATGCGACAATTCCGTCCGCCCACTGCCAAGGTGCGCAGTGCCGATATCAACCGCGCTCGCTGTATAATAAAGCTCCAAAATAGGCAATTTCATATGCAAATCAGTATAACATACATAAGAGCTTATCGCAAGAATGCATAAATTGCTTCGCTCGGATTTATTCATCCAGTTTTCGCCACATTGCGCCTTTACGCGCGGCTTCTCCCAAAAACTTGCCAGCCTCCTTGTCTTCGCTCCGTCACGTACTAGGCCGGCCCTGCATAGTATACCATGTAAAAAGAGTTGTGCGGAGGTGTGTTTCCATGGGCGTATACCATATCAACGGCGGCAGGCGGCTAAACGGCCAGCTGAATGTTTATGGGGGCAAAAACGCCATTTTGCCTATTTTGGCCTCAGTCATACTTAACGGAAGCGAAAGCATAATTCACAATTGCCCTAAAATCTCAGACACGGATATTTCCATTAAAATACTTGAAGAGCTAGGATGCGCCGTCAAATATGACGGATACACCATGTCAGTTGACTCTTCCTCGGCCGACATCCACTCGGTTTCTACAACCCTGATGCGTGAAATGCGATCCTCATTCATTTTTCTCGGAGGCTTGCTCGGGAGATTCCATGAGGTGACAATCAGCTACCCTGGCGGATGCGAGCTTGGAGAAAGGCCCATCAACCTTCATTTGGAGGCTTTGAGAAAAATGGGAGCCGAGATAACAGAAGCATCCGGATTCATCAAGTGCAAAGCGGATGATCTAAAGGGCGCCAGAATAGATCTCAGCTTCCCAAGCGTCGGCGCAACCGAGAACATTATGCTCACCGCAGTCCTCGCCCAGGGTGAGACCATTATCGGAAACGCCGCCAGAGAGCCTGAAATTGAGGATCTGCAGAAATTCCTGAACGGAATGGGCGCGAAGGTGGCAGGCGCAGGCACAAGCCAGGTTCGCATTCAAGGCGTAAAGTCCCTGCACCGCGTGGAGCATACTGTTATGCCGGATCGAATCGTGGCTGGAACGTTTCTAGTCGCGGCGGCAATCACAGGCGGAAAGATTCTTCTCAAAAACGCGGCGCCCGAGCATATGTTTCCGATAACCTACAAGCTTTCCGAGGCCGGATGCACTCTCGACATGAAAGAAGGAAGCATTTATCTGGAGGCGCCTGCCAAAATACGGCCCATAGAGCTTCTTAGGACGCATCCCCATCCGGGATTTCCTACAGACATGCAGCCTCAGTTCATGTCGCTTCTCACCTTAGCAAGCGGAGTCAGCGTCATCAGCGAAACGGTTTTTGAGTCCCGAAACAAGCATGTAGCGGAGCTCAAGCGCATGGGCGCGAACATCATACTGGCCCAGGACGGAACCACTGCGGTGATAAAGGGAGTCGGCAAGCTCCATGGAGCGGTTGTGGAATCCAAGGATCTTCGCGGCGGCGCCGCGCTAATCCTCGCGGGACTCGCAGCAGAGGGAAAAACCACGGTTACGCGCTCAAGATTTGTGGAGCGGGGATACATCAAGATTGAGCAAGATCTGGCAAAGATCGGCGCAGACATAACTTACGAAAAAGCAGACGACAAAGCTTAAGCCGCAATTCCAACCTGCCGGGCAACTCCCGGCGTACATAGTTCTTCACTTCTTTGATTCAAACCCCGCATTCCCAAAACAGCGGTATTTTGCAAAATGGCGTAAAAGAGCATTCAAGTTGGGACAAGCCCCCACTTTATCAGCAAGAGCTCATCCGCAAATAAAGAGCGCGCCAAAACAGGCGTGCATGGCTTGAAATCGGACAGCAAACCTCAAAAGCGGGGACATTTATATAAATATACGGGTTTGATTATGATGCGTCTCAATTTGGCGCGTCGACTGCGGGCCGACATATGAAAAAGAGGAAGGCAGGCATGGATGCACGCAAAAAAAACACTGGATAAATCCAATGCTTTATCTGCCCCGCAAATTTCAGGCGCCAACTTTATTTACCATCTTAGCCAGGCGGGATTTCTTCCTAGCAGCTGTATTCCTGTGGAATACGCCTTTGGTAGCCGCCTTGTCGATGGAAGACGCGGCTTTCTTGTAAGCGGCGTCAGCCGCATCCTTTTGTCCCGAGCCAACTGCAGCAATCACTTTTTTTATAGCAGTCTTGGTACTGGACTTTATCATTTTATTCCGCAAAGTCTTTTTTTCAATTACTTTAATTCTTTTTTTAGCAGACTTAATATTTGCCAAAAATCTCACCTCCTTTGAAGCGCTTATAGTATTCTACTAGAATAAGCGTGAATTGTCAATGGCCTTGAAGGCTTTTTCCCTTTATTTCAAACGCGTTTTGGCGCTCAGGCATTCAGGTATTTGCTGAAGTCATCCTTTTTGATTCCGGGATGGAGCGCCACGTTTATCGCGTTTGCAATTATGGCTGAAAGCCTCTCAACAACCGCGTCCACTTCCTTAGGAGTCACAAACATGTTTCCCGTGTAGGGATTTAGTATCTCCGTTATCAGATGGTACTTCTCCTCATCCGCCAGGCTCATCAGCATCTCGAAGAATTCCGAGCCCTGCGGCGCCTGCTTTGACATGCTTTCAAGCATTCTGTCCATCGTGTCGTTTACAAGAGTGGCTGCGTCTACTACAGTAGGGACTCCTATTGCGATTATGGGGACGCCAAGCGTCTTTTCGTTTAACGCAACCCTTTTATTCCCCATCCCCGCGCCCGGGCTGACGCCTGTGTCCGCTATCTGAATTGTGGCGTTTATCCTGCTCGTCCTCCTTGCCGCCAGCGCGTCTATGGCAATTACGAGATCCGGATTGATCTTCTCTACAACGCCTCTTATAATCTCGCTCGTCTCTATTCCCGTAAGGCCCATGACTCCTGGGGATATAGCGCTCACCGAGCGCATAAGCCCCTTTAGCTCCTCAGGCAAATGCTCCGAGAGATGCCTCGTGACAAGCACCTTTGAAACCACCTTAGGGCCAAGCGCATCGGGAGTCACGTTCCAGTTTCCCAGACCGACTATGAGCACCACCGCGTTCTTTTTAAGCTTCCTCAGCTTTTGCAGCTTTTTTGCCATCACCTTGACAATTTCTTCGTGAGCGTCGACGTCATTTTCCTTCATCGCCTTAGACTCTATCGTTATATAATTGCCCAGAGGCTTGCCCAATGCTTTCGCGCCGTTTTCATTGAAAACCTCAACCCAGGTCACCTTTATCTGCCTGTTGTAGAAATTCTCTTCAAATATCTCTATTCCGTCGTATTCCTTTATTTGCTCTTCACTTTCATCGTCTAGAATCTCTCTAGCCTCCAGCGCCAAATCAGTCCTTACGCTGAAGCGATAGGGCGCTTCCCGCTCTTCATCAATTTTCCCCATTGCGGCCTCCTTAACTTTATTATGCTGACGCGCAGCCAAATGATTTGACGCTGCAGCCTGATCATCCAAAAAGCATTGCGTAATCCAACCTCAGCGCCGGCTCTTATCCATGCGCAAGCACATGCAGCATGCAATTTCACACATATTCTTATAATTGCATTATTTAGAGGAGTTTATACCGTTATTCCCAAAAGCCAGAATGTACTATTATGTTCAAATAAGCGTATATGCAATCATAAATTGGGTCTTTGGAATAATCGCTCGAAATGCCGATATCAATCGCACTGTTATATGGATAATCAAGCTCAAAAATCGGTGCATTTGACTGCAAATCGGCATTGGCCACAGGCTGCTGCAAGCCTGAATA
Organism: Clostridiales bacterium; assembly: GCA_031269465.1. Lineage (GTDB taxonomy): Bacteria > Bacillota > Clostridia > Lachnospirales > WQUN01 > JAISWZ01. Next base: position 21,510 of record JAISZB010000268.1, read on the forward strand.
TGCCGATTAGAGCTTAAAGCTCTGGGCACGCAGGCAAGAGCGTCAGTACAAGCGCAAAAAAGCTTGAATTTGGGCTATAATTATTAACAGCCGTCATTTTTCTCTATTCTGGGCGCTAAATTCGCAGTATAATGGCGAGGAAGATAATCATATGAGAGCCTTGCCCTGCGGGCTGCGCTGATGCCGCCGAGTTTGAGCGGCTCTTGAATCCGCATGCGTCCGCTAAAGCTTTAAGCATTGCCGCGGCGCCGCTTTTAGAGGGCTAACCCGGACTCCGCATTGCCCTTGGAGCAGGCGGCTGCGACGGAGACGTTTTCTCTATGCCTATCTTCCCCTTGGCGCATCACTCTGCCGCCTACGCCTTAGGCGCCAAAGACGCTTCGCTTTCAGGCAACACTCTTCAGTTCGCGTGGTTATGCCTGCCGCTGACCCTTCTTGATGAAGACAGCTTCACTGATGAAGACGGCTTCGCTGATGAAGACAGCTTCGTAAAGGACAAAACGCCCCAGTTGGCCGACTACGGCGTCCAAGCCAACAAAGGCGCTGTGAACTCTTTCTTCGGTTCAGGCGTGCATGAGAATCCGGAAGAGGCCATAATCCCGCCTGAAATATGGCAAAGGGGGAGGGAGCGACCCGTTTTCCTTGCCATCCCAGCGTTTCTTAAAGTCCGGAATCTCAGCGAATCTCGCGGCGTTTGGCATGAATATGCGCTATTTTCTCAATTCAAGCAAAAAAAATAATATCGTTCAAAATAGAGACATATAACGCGCTAAGGTCTTAAGGCATTAATATGTCTTTTTTTCATATTTGAGCTTTAACATATTTTAGGCAGCAACACAATTTTTTGTTCGCTTTTATATTCTCTTTAGAGTCAGTTACTGTTATGATCGGTCATAAAAAGCATAGCATCATGACAAAGAATTCATTAATAATGTTTCATTTTCAGATGCAGAATTCTATCGTGTTTTAGCTTTGAATATGCTCATTCCTGTACAATCACCCTCATGTGCTGCCAGATATTACGGAATTACAGCGTTCTCGCAACAATCCTTAACACACTCGCAACCACTGAGAAAAAGATCTAATTTACTCGTTTTCCCTGAATTGCGTTTCATTTTACTTGACATCATCCACGACTTTATGATATTATAAATATGATTGATCTTTGCCTATTCCACTTAATGAAATAAAAAGCTGTCTTGCATTCCTTTGGCATATAATTTTTACAAGATAAAAATTTCTATGATGATGAGCAGAATGTAAAAAATTATTGCGCATCCCCATACCAACGCCATGTGAATCATATGATGAAGCCTCAGCCTGCAACAATTGACAGGCTTTGGCGCCATATCAAATCAGCACTTATTTTATGATTGATGAAATGCGGCCTAAGTTTTCTCACAGGATTATGCAACCTTCGTTCCCTGTGAAGGGACTCAGGTTTATTATGCGCTTTCCACCCATAAAGTATTGCTAATTAGATCAGCGGAAAATTTCATAAGAATAGAATGTGGGGGCCTAGCATTAAGGCTCCCTATTTTTTGAATTTTTACAAGTTGCGATAAAACTCTCTCTTTTTTCTGCAATCCCTTGAATTATCGACAATCGACTCCTCCTCTTAAATTAGGCCGTTTAAAGATTGAGAAAAATTGAAATAAAAGGGATAAAAACGCTTCAAAAAGGAAAAACTTTTAAAATGAAGATATAACTTCCCTTACCTCTGACAAATAACATCTAGAGTAATGGCGCACAAGTCTAATATTGCATGAATATTTAAGTTTAATCTTTTAAAATCCGTTTGCAGAATTTTGCGCCATATATTATAATTAATTTATAGTTAAAGTTTTTTTAGGTCTTGCTGAGAGCCCGACAAGGCTCGAGATTCTAGACGGCAAGAAATGGACTCCTGCCGGTTCATTTTCATATCCCCTATTCAGGCTCATGCCAAATGCCATTGTACATACCTTCATCAGCCAGCGACTATAAGCCTCAAAGACCCCTTTATGAATGAAATAATCGCGCTTATCGCATTTTTATAGCATTAAGAAAAACATAGGCTAATAAAGCAAGTTGTTTGACTTGAATATGAAAGTTCCGATTATGGAGCAAGCTTCATATTAGGCATTGCTCTGCAGAAGAGCGTTTAAGTGGACAGCCGAGCTTCTAAAAAACAAGAATTTGACTGCAAATCGGTATATCGTGCGCAAAGCCCCATTGCAATGCACGCATAAGTCCGCGCAAAATGCCCCTCAACAGCGCAGCGCGGCAAGTTTTCATGCTGATTTGCGGGCAATGTACAGATTTTGATGCTGATTATACTGATTTTCATAGGAGGTTGCCTTTTTTGTCAATTATGCGGCTAGTGCGAAATTCCGATCTCAATCGCACCGCTTAAGGATAACTAACAAAAAAGGAACATTTGATGAAAATCAGCATATCCACTTTCAAGGTGTGATTGATATCGGCATTTCGCTATTATGCAATCCTACATCAAAATCTGAACCTTTGGGTGCAAATCAGTATTTGAAACGAAAATCTTTCTTCCAGAAATTCAAAAAGAGATGAGGTGATTCAATGTTTGCAAAGGGCGATAAAATCGTTTATCCGATGTATGGCGCCGGTGTTATTGAAGAACTTGAAAGCAGGGATATCGAAGGAGGCCAGAAAATCTTTTATATTCTTCGAATTCCTGTGGGAAACCTGAAAATAATGATTGACGCCAACAATGCTGAAATTCTAGGAATACGCCAAATCTACGGCAAAGATGAAATGCTTCGCATCATTGAAAGCGTGTCTCAGCAGCCGGTGGAAATGCCCGACAACTGGAACCTGCGTTATAAGAGCAACATGGAAAAGATAAAATCCGGCCAGTTGACAGAGGTGGCCCTCGTGTTCCGCAATCTGCTGATACGGGAGAGAGAGCGCGGCTTAAGCAGCGCGGAGAAGAAGATGATGACCAACGCCAAGCAGATCATCGTTTCTGAGCTGATTCTCTCTCAAGATATTGAGAAAACCCGCGCGGAAGACATACTTACGGAAATATTAAACGAGGCGGGCTCCTGAAATGAAATGGGATATGCATGTCCATACTCAAGCGTCATTCGACTCAGAGATGACATCGGCTGAGGCTGCAAAGGCGGCGCGGGAAAAAAACATCGGCATCGCTTTCACAGAGCACTTGGACTTCGAGTGCGACAGCGACCTTGTCTGCATGCCAGACGACTGGAGCGGGTACCTGGAAATCAATCGGCCGCTCCGCTCGCAAGGAGTCCTCCTAGGCCTTGAGATAGGCCTGACTGTAAACACGAGAGCCTTGGGGCGCAAGGCGTCCTGCGAATGCGAATCGGACTTTGTAATAGGATCCGTCCATGTAGTTGAAGGAAGGGATATATTCACCGACTTTTTTTCTCAGGATCTGCCCGCGCGGGAAATATACCGCAAGTACCTGAAGTGCACTCTAGCCGTAATTGAAAACTGCGCCTTCTTTGACAGCCTTGGCCATATAGACTATCCTTCGAGATACAGCCCTTTTCCGGTGAAAAATATAGAGTACCACGAATTCAAGCTTGAATACGGCGAAATCTTCACTGCTCTGCTGGACTATAAAAAGGCGCTGGAAATCAACACTTCACGCCTTAATGACGTCGATTTCAGAAAAAACGCTTCCCTCATCATGAAAGGCTTCAGCGACTGCGGAGGAAGCCTTGTGACAATCGGCTCCGACGCCCATCGGGCTTGCGATCTGGGAAGAAACCTTGAAGCGGGCTATGAAATCGCAGCTGAAAACAGCCTTTCCCCTGTATATTTTAGAGAGCGAGAAGCTTTTCCCATTCAGCTTTAGAATGGTATTTATGGATTATTATTACTGATCAATCCAGTGCATAAAAAATTCTCCTGGGGACAAGATAATACCGTATCCCAGGGAGCAAAGCCTCCTGAGGGATGAGCTGCACATTATTTTTTTGGAGGATGTTTTTATGCCTGATAAGAATCAGAAAAAAGCTCCCGGTCAGAAATCAAAGACCCAGAAGAAATCCGGGGCGAACGGAAATAATGATCCTATAGACGCCACCTTGGACGCCGGAAGCGGATTCACTAACAAATAACATCCATTATGAGTCAAAATGCACATGGCTCTATACTAATGATGACCCAAAGCGCCCATTCCATGCATAGTCTCTTTATAAGCATGAATGACCCGCAAGAGACCTTGAAAAGCCCGGCATTGCGCCGGGCTTTTTTTAATTCTCTTTCACAGGCCTAATATGCTTATTTGCAGCCAAACTCAACTGTTTTGAAGCTTGATGTCCTTAGAGACTCCAATAATCAAGCTCGGGCTTCGTCGCTTTTGTCCGGTTGGGCATGGCAATGAAGCGCTCGCTTTTTATCCCAACAGCGACCGCATGCAAATGCGTTATGCTTCGAAAAACTCCTGCCAATCACATGCTTTCACGCGCTGGAGCAATGCAGAAAGCGCGGATAGCAAAATCTTAGCCAAGCCTATTGCAGCCATATGCAAATCAGCATTCACCGGCTCTTTTTTTTGATCTCCATTTCATATATTTCCAATCCGTTTACCCATATGTCCCTGTCCACAATCCTAAAGCCTGCTTTTTCATAGCAGCGAATCGCAGGCTTGTTGTATTCGAAGACCTTTAGCCGCAACATCTTGTATCCCATGTCAAAAAACGCCATCTTAACAAGAACCATCAAAGCCAAAGTGCCTAATCCCTTGCCTTGGTGCTGCTCCGAGAGAAGGTACCTGCAAACCATGGCGGAGTGCCTGGGCATTCGCGCCTCGTTGAGTTCGATTGTCCCAATCGGGCGCGAAACAGACTCTTCCTCCAAAATGATCTTAAAGACCTTGCACCCCCCATCCCGCCTGCGCGATTTCAGGATTTTTCCGAATACTTGCTCGTAGGTCAAAGGGTAGTTATATCCGTTTCCCGCCCATTGGGCGAGAAAATTCAAGTCCTTGCCCTCATTCCAGGCCAAGACTTCCTCTATGTCGCTAAATTCGATGGGGAGGATTTCAAGTTTCATTTTTTGCGGCGCATCAGGACGCCTGCTCCTTTCAGCATCAATTGAATGCTTTGCCAATGCGCTTATGCATGCCATCGGCAAAGGCTGCATAAACGCACGCTCTTCATTCTCCCATTGTATCATGGAGCGCCGCTGAAAACAAACTCAAGTTTTTGAAGTGCTGATTGCAGCCGTATGTAAGCCGATTTGCATACTAAAGTAAATTATGCTGTTTTCATAGAAAAATCCGACCGTCCACTGAGAGGTGCGAAATGCCGATAACACTCGCGCCTCTCAGTGGACGGTCAACAAAAAAAGGAGCATTGAATGAAAATCGGCATAGCTTTCACTTCAAATCAGCATGCCTATTTGAAGGCTTGACTGTACGCTGGCAGCTGATATTCTTAAATGCGGAATCCAGCGCTTCTGTACAGTCAAGCCCCAAACAGGCAGTCTCATATTAAAATCAGCGCGGCAGTCTAGTTCTAGACCAGTTGCCTGAGGATTCTAAGCATTGAGTCTATCTCTTCAAAGGTGTTGTAGAAGGCTATAGAGGGCCTCACCGTGCCTTCAAGCCCAAAGCGCCTAAGGATCGGCTGCGCGCAGTGGTGCCCGGCCCTTACCGCTATCCCGGCTTCGGATAGGCGGCTTCCGATTTCTTCAATGGAATGGCCTTCAATGACAAAGGACATGACGCTCGCTTTTCTCGATGCTGTGCCTATAAGCCTAAGGCCCGGTATTTTTGACAGCTCCCGAGTGCCGTATTCCAGAAGCTCATGCTCATACGCCTCAATGTTTTGCATTCCAATTCTTTTGACATAGTCAATGGCGGCGCCCATTCCAGCGGCATCCGCGATGTTTCCCGTCCCCGCCTCGAACTTGGCTGGCGGGTTGTGGTACAGCGTACGGCCGAATGTGACATCCGATATCATATTGCCTCCGCCTTGATACGGCTTTGCCGCCTCCAGAAGAGCCTGCTTGCCGTAAACCACGCCGATTCCCGTAGGCCCGTAGAGCTTGTGGCCCGAAAAGACGAAAAAGTCCGCATCCATGGCGGATACATTTATAGGCATATGCGCTGCGGACTGCGCGCCGTCTATCAGAACAGCCGCCCCGAAGCTGTGAACAGCCGATATAAGTTCCTCAACAGGCGTTATCGTGCCCAGCGCGTTTGAGACATGAGCAAGTGAGGCAAATTTGGTTCTAGAACTTAAGAGCTTGTGAAATTCAGGCAAAATTATCTGCCCAGCGTCATCGACCGGCGCTACGCGGATAAGAGCCCCTGTTTCTTGCGCTATCATCTGCCACGGCACAATATTGGCGTGGTGCTCCAAATAAGTGAGTATAATTTCATCCGACGGCTTCAGCATAGGCTTAACATAGCTTTGAGCCACCAGGTTTATGCCTTCTGTCGTCCCTCTGACAAACACTATCTCATCAGGATCCGCGGCGCCGATAAAATCCGCCGCCTTGGCCCGAGAAGCCTCGTAGGCGTCTGTGGATCTAGCCGCAAGGGCATGGGCTCCCCTGTGCACATTCGAGTTTTCGCGCTCATAGTAGGTTGTCAGCCTGTCGATGACCTGTTTGGGCTTTTGAGTTGTAGCGGCGTTGTCGAACCAAACAAGCGGCTTTCCATCCACCATCTCGGAAAGAATCGGAAAATCCGCCCTTATTTTCGAAAGCGGCTCATTTCCCACGCGCTTGTCAGAGTCTGCCGCCTTTCGGCGGGCAGGCTCTTCACGCCTTCCGTCCAGCGGAAGAACAATCGGGGAGTAGCTTGAACCGCCGCTTCCTTTGTTCCCGGATCTGTTGAAGAGTTCCGGGAAAAACCCGCGAGCCAGCTCTTCCATCTCAGACTCGCTGGGAAGTCCAAATAGATCCAATCTATTTGTACTCATGGTACTCACCCACTTCGACATCTTCCAAAACGCCGATCGCATCGTCTGCGAGGATGGCTGCCGAACAGTAGAGGGACAAGAGGTACGATGCCGTTCCATTGTCGTCAATGCCCCTAAAGCGCACTGAAAGGCCTCTCGACTGCTCGCCCGGCACGCCGGCTTGATAGAGTCCGATGACTCCTCGCTTGTTTTCGCCGGTGCGAATCAGCAGAATGTTGGTCTTGCCGCTTTTCGACTTTGGGTTTTTAAGTCCGTCGACCATCAGCTTGTCGGTGGGGATTATCGGAATGCCTCTCCATAGGATGAAGTTGCCTCCGTGAATTGCAGCTGTCACCGGCGGCACCCCTCTATAGGTGCACTCCCGCGCAAACGCTGCGATTGCTCGCGGATGCGCCAGGAAAAACGACGGCTCTTTCCACACCTTTGATATGAGTTCATCCAGATCATCGGGGGTTGGGGCGCCGTTAAGCGTTTGGACGCGCTGGGAGTCGACGGCGTTTTTAAGAAGCCCGTAGTCGTCGCTGTTTATGATCTGGCTTTCCTGGCGCTCCTTCAAGCTCTCAATTGCCAGGGATATCTGCTCGCTTGCCTGATCATACGGAGAAGAGTAGACGTCCGACACCCTGGTGTCGACGTTTATGATAGTGGATATTCCGGCAAGCTGGTATTCCCGGGGCTTTCTCTGATATGGCACGCGCCCCTGCGGAATCTCCACTTTTCTGGGGTCGTTGGTGCAAAGCGCATCGAGAGGCGCGTCGCCCTCTACGACTTTGTTCACCCTGTATATTCCCGCCTCCAAAGCTTTGAACTCTATAAAGCGCGTGAGCCACTTGGGCGTGAGAGCGCCGTACTGCGGCCTGGTCTTTGTCACATCAGCAAGTTGATATGCTTCTTCGCGGGTCAAAGTGTTGATTTCAAACGGTCTTTCGTGAATTTCAGACATTTTTTTCCTCCTACTGTGGCTGCGGCTTTATGCGCCTGATTTGTTCAATACCTGGGCAGGCTGTTGTCTATATCCCTCGCCCATCCGTTTATGCCGTCCTGAAGATTGTAAACCTTGCCGGAATATCCTGTTTCAAAAAGCGCATTTATCGCAAAAATGCTGCGCGTCCCGATCTTGCATATAAAGACCGTGTCAAGCTCAGGATCAAGCTCGTCGCAGCGCCTGGCGATCTGGCCTATCGGCATCGGCTTCGCCTCCGGAAATTTGGCTATGGCTCTTTCATGAGGCTCCCTGATGTCAATTATCTGGATCTTTTCTCCCGAATCAAGCCTGGCCTTGAGTTCAAACGGAGTCAACGTCCCGTAAGCCAATTCTTTCTTCTCCGGCTTCAGCCCGCAGAAGAGCTCGTAGTCAATAAGCCCGCTTATAGTCGGATGCTCCCCGCATACAGGGCATTTTGGATCTTTATCGAGCTTGAGCTCCCTGAATTTCATGCGCCACTGATCAAAGATTAGGAGCCTCCCTATGAGGCTGTCCTTTCCATCATTGCCAATTATCAGCTTTATAACCTCTCCAGCCTGAATGATTCCCACTATTCCCGGAAGTACGCCCATAACCCCGCCTTCCGCGCACGAAGGGACAAGCCCTGGCGGAGGAGGCGACGGGTAAAGGCATCTATAGCACGGACCCTTTTCAGCGTAAAATACGCTGGCCTGGCCTTCAAACTGGAAGACTGATCCGTATACATTAGGCTTTTTAAGCATCACGCACGCATCGTTTACCAGGTACCTCGTTTGGTAGTTGTCCGTGCCGTCCGCTACGACATCGTATCCTTTGATTATATCCATGGCATTGGCGGATGTCAGGGCGACGTTGTATTCTGTGACTTTCACGCCGGGATTCAAGCCTCTTACCTTGTCTTTGGCAGACGCCGTCTTAGGGCGGCCTATATCCTTGGTTGAATGTATAATCTGCCTTTGGAGATTGGAAGCCTCGACAAAGTCAAAGTCTGCGACTCCTATTTCGCCTATTCCGGCAGCGGCGAGATACAGCGCCAAAGGCGCTCCCAGCCCACCGGTGCCTATTATCAAAACTTTGGCGGCTTTAAGGCGCTTCTGCCCCTCCAGCCCAATTTCCGGCAGCAATAGATGCCTGCTGTACCGGGCTATTTCATCGTGGGAAAGATCACAGAGCCGTTCATCAGAAATCAAAGCCATGAGCCGCCACCTGCTATCGAGGGAACGAGAATTACCGAATCACCGTCCTTGACCGCCGTATCCTGGCCATTCAAGCTCTTTATATTCGTATCTCCGACATAGACGTTTATGAAGCTCCTAAGATTTCCGTCCTCCTCATAAAGATGCTCTTTAATCTCCGGATGCCTCTTCGCCAGCGCAGCCAGGACTTCGCCAGCCGTCGCGCCTTCTAGCTCTATTTCGGCGCTTCCTCCGGCAAATCCCCTGAGCGCCGTGGGTATCAACAGCGAAACTGACATTTTTGGCGCCTCCTTTGTTTTTCCATTTTCATAAAGGTTTATTCGCAAAATTCCCCGAGCATGATTTATGCGCTTATAGCCCTTTATTTCAGGCTCGGCTTGCAATATGCCGCTTTGGAACCTTAGGGCGCAAATCAGCATATCTCCACGACTTCCTCGCCGAACGCTCCTCCCCTCATAACCCAGCTCCTGAAATCGCGCGCCTTTCCTTCCATCACTGAAACAATGACATACGAATACACGGGAAAGGCAAGCTCTCTGTCACGCTCGGAAGGAACAGCGGGAGCGTCGGGGTGTGAATGGTAAAACCCAATAACATCAAGCCCGAGCTTTCTGGCGCGAACATCCGCCTTCATCAATTCTTCCGGGGATATTGAAAACCTTCTGCGCCTTGCGCTCTCCTCACTCGAGTTGCTGGCTTTTTGCAGCTGCGACGCCACGCTTGCTCCATCTTCCATTCGGCCCAGAATGACGCCGCAGCATTCATTCGGGTATTCATTCTCCGAAAAATCCTTGACGGCTTCCGCAATTGCCCTGCTAAAGCGTATCATGGCCCCTCCTTAAAAATGCGCGGTTTCTTCAAGCCCCGCCAGCTTCAAGCGCTGCGCTTTGGCCTTATTATATGCCCTAAAAGGCTTTGCAGTGACTAGTGGATAATCGGGGTGATTGTCCGCTTTCACGGCGCGATTGATATCGGCATTTCGCGCTCGCGCCGCGCTAAAGCTAAAATCGGAGCCTGCCCGCAGGAATGCCGCGGCAGAGGACGCTTTAAAGCGACCTTGCGCAGGCAAGCCCCCAAAACCTGAGCTTTCCCCTGTGCGCACGCTCTCTTTTTTTATATACTCCAAAGTATATATATTTTGTAACATATATAGCCTCATATTGCAAACCTTTTTTTCTTCTTTGTTTTTCTCTTGTTTCAGCCTGATTTTGACATCTTAATTCTTCTTTGTCAAAGAATGTATATATTTCAAAAATATTTCGAAAAAAATATTGTGAAATCTTGAAGATTCATGTATACTTATAATGTAACATAGGCTCATGCGGCGAATCCAAGCGAGGTGTATTATGAAGCAAGAAGAAGTGAAAAGCAGCCTGCGCGATCAGATAGACAATCTGAGAAAAAGATTAAATCGTGAGATTGAGAAGAATAATTTCGACTTAAGCGCTCCGTCCGTTATGAGGGCTAGCGATGAACTGGATCAGTTCATAGTGCAGCAGCAGCGTTACTTAATCTCCAAGAGGGACTTGACCAATGTCCCCTAAAGCGCCGAAGCGCTTGAAACGCCAGTACATACGGCCAAAGGAATTATTCCGGAGCTCGCTTGAATATTCCTCTTTGCCGGCTTTTCGGCAAAATGGCTTTTCCAAGCAGCCTTATGATTTTTTTTAAGCGGCTGAAATGGAGATTTTATCTTCGGCTTTGCCATTTGAAGTTTCAAATGAAAAGCCGCCGTTTCCGAGGCCGCTCCTCAGCCATACACGGCGCATCCGCCATGATTCCCATTAAACCGCGACGCAGGCTGCGGGAATAATCATGGCAGATGCTAAATCGCAGGCATTGTGCAATGACAAGCTTTTTTAGCGGCTTTGCCGAACCCTTGCGCAAAGCGGCAATTAGCAATAAGCAGTCCAACTCTGAAGCGAAGCTTGCCGAATTAACAGCATCAGCCTTCCAAGCTCGGCTTGAAAGCGCACGCCGCACGGCATTGCTTTACGATATAGAATGTCTCCAGCAAAGCTTAATCCATCGGACAAACAGCGCTTATGCCCTCGCGGCTCAAACTCAAATTCCCGCATTATATATGCTTTCATTCCAGCAAAGCTTTCCTATGCATTGACAGAAAATCACTAGGGCAAAGGAGGCAGGGCCTTCCTTTGCCCTAGGGTTATGCAATCACGCCGGCGCGCGCGCCGGCGTGATTTTCTGAGAGGAAATAAAAATTGACTCTTTCAGTCTTTCAAAGTATAATTACGCCATGAATGGTCTTCTCATCTGCGCTGACAGGCCTTATTCGAGCAAACGCCTCCTGCGCATTTCCAGATTTGCAATCAAATGCATCCAGGAACTTTCAAATGCAAGTCAGCGTAACTGCTTCCTAATTATACCAGTGCGCGTTCAATCGTGCAACAATGATAAGCGGAAGCGTATGATAAGCGGAAGCGTATGATAAGCGAAAGCGTAAAAACCGACGTTTTCTCCGGTTTTTCCTAAGGGCTTGGGAGGATCGAAACGCAACGGATTGCTTGCAGTTTCCAAGTGAAGTATGCCAATTTGCAGAAAAAAATATCATTAATCCATTAAGAGCGCTTAAATCCGGCATCCGGCCTATCGCTCATCCCATACTGATATCTGCAAATTGACTGTCCATTTTCAACGTGCGAATCGGCGATATCAATCGCCAAAAAGGCAATTTCCGATGCTCCTCAGCATGTATGCTGAAGCTCATTGGAAAATATTCAATGAAAGGAGCGAAGTGAATGAAAGGCATGAAAAAAGTCGGAAACATTTTAGCGACCGGGGTTGCTCTCATCGCCGTTTTGATCTATTATTTCCTTAGCGGCGGCGCAACCGGCGAGCAAACCGTCCCAGTATCCGAACCCTCCGTATCAACCGAAGCGACGTCCGCCGCCGCGTCCGAGACTGCTTCAACCTCGGATGAGCCTTCGGCCAAGCCTCCGTCATCCAAGACGCCGCCGCCTGATTTGGGCAGCGACGTTCTCACTGTGACTTTCATAGATATAGGCCAGGGAGACAGCGAGCTGATACAGCTGGGTGATTCGGCGGTTCTTATAGATTCGGGAGAGTACGAAAAAAGGAATGTCGTGATAAACACGCTGGAGTCCCTAGGCGTAAAGAAGCTTGATTTAGTTATAGCCACGCACCCTCATGCGGATCATATGGGATCAATGAGCGCCATAATCGACCATTTTGAAATTGAGCGCATCATGATGCCAAACGCAGTCGCGACAACTGTCGCATTCGAAAAAATGCTTCAGTCCATCCAAAATAAAGGCTTGAAAATTGATCGTCCGATCGCTGGGACAGATGTGCAGGCGGGTGAAATCACCTTACATATTTTCGCTCCCAACTCCGAGAAATACAGTGACGTCAACAACTACTCCATAATAGCCAAGCTGGAGCACGGCAACGTCTCCTTCCTGTTCACGGGGGATGCCGAGGCGCTCAGCGAGAAAGAAGTTCTTGCAAAAGAGTTCGACGCGTCGGCGGATGTACTCAAGCTCGGCCACCATGGAAGCTCTTCCAGCACAAGCCCAGATTTCCTTGCCGCTGTCGGCCCGAAGCTCGCCGTCATCAGCTGCGGCGCCGGCAACACCTACGGCCACCCGCACCGCGAGACTATGGCGAAAATGAATGAAGGAGGCATTGAGCTCTACAGGACTGATCTTTCAGGAACCATAACCATGAAAACAGACGGCGAGGAGATTTATGTTTCTACGGAGAAGTGATAATATGAATATAAAAGTAAGCAGATGTGATTTGTATGAATTGCTTTATAATTGATCGTTTTGAAGGCAAGACAGCTGTTTGCGAAAACACGGAAACGCTTGAGCTTGTAGATTTCCACATGGATGTTCTTCCCGAAGGCGCGACTGCGGGGGATGTGCTCATAGTTGACGGGGATGCAATCTCCATTGACCATAAAGCCACTATAGAAAGAAAGGAAAGGATCCAAAAGCTTTTCGAGTCCCTGTGGAACTGAGCATGTTTCGAAAAGAAGCCGGAGCGGCATAGACGCTCCGGTTTCTTTTCGCCCTTTCAAGATATATTGATTTGCAATCATATGCAAACAGCCATTTCAAAATGCACACTATGCTGATTTGCATTAGACGCCGCCTAGACGCATATGGCTGCAAATCAGTATATCTGGCGCCAATCAAGCGCCGCCCATGTTTCAGGCCCGACTACTCCGCTTCCGTCAGAAACTATGCCTGCGGCCCTCTGAAACCTGGTAACGGCGTTGCAGGTCAGCTCGTCGAATATTCCATTGACCTCTCCGGCGTAAAATCCGGATTCGTAAAGAAACTCCTGCAGCAAATCAACGAAGTCTCCCTTGTCATTCTGGCGGAGTATGGGCCTTATCTTTGATGGAAGCACGAACAAAGCCAAATGGCGCTCCAAGGAATTCCATGTCTGAGGCCCTACTACGCTTTCTTCCTCCAGGCCCAGAGATGTCTGAAAATGCCTTGCGGACGTCTCGGTAAGAGAATCGAAGATGCCGTTTATCTCTCCCGGGTAAAATCCCAGGGTCTTGAGGCTCTTTTGCAGGTGCGCAACCTCAGCGCCTGCATCCCCAAGCCTTATTGACGGCCGCAGATATAGTGAGGCGTCCTTCGTCCTTACCCTGTCCCTCATATCCTGCAAGAGATCCTCGTCCACAAACCCTGTCGAGTTGAAGCTGTAGTGATGCTGGTAGTCGATCACCGCATTGAGCGTGCTTTCATCGAAGAGATCAAACGCGGTGACAGGATATTCCAGCGAGCGCAGCAATCCCTTGAGTTCCACTACGCTTTCCCCCTTGTTTCCAAAAACCATTAAATCAACGTTCAACGCAGGCGCCCTCCCTTTCTGCAAGCCGCATTGCACTGATTTGCATATGAAGCCCCTATTTTAGCCTGGCTGGACGGCGAGCGCGATTGCAGGTATCAATAGCGGCGCCTTGAATGCGCTGAATTCTGCATTCAAGAATATCAGCGCCTGTGGACAGTCAAGCTTCAAAGCAGGTGGATTTGCTGCAAATCGGCATAGATTTGAATTTAAACCCATATAAAGTCATAGGCCAAAAATATTCTTTGTTTTCAATGAATATTTCCTTCGTTTTTTTCGTTACATTAGTTATAATATTAATCTGCCCATGAATGGTTTCAAGCGTAAAAATTATTTTATGCGCAGAAGTCAAAAACATCCTGGCTTAAACCTTCTCAAGCCTGCCAATTTCAATGCTCCCATTCTTCCATGCCTATTCCAAATTTGGGAGCAATTCAGCATATTGGGTGTTCACTGAAATTTCATTTTTATTCAGAGACGCGCTTGGAGCATTCCAGCGCTTTTACACGACTGGAGCTGACAAAATGCCAAAGACAAAAAAGAACTTTTATGCAGTAAAGGCAGGCCGAACCGCCGGCATATACAAAACCTGGGATGAGTGCAAAAAGCAGGTTCACGGTTATCCCTGCGCCGCTTTCAAGGGCTTTGCCACCTTGAAGGAAGCCGAGGATTTCATGGCAGGCGGATCCCCTGCGCCTAATAGTCCAAATCCACCCGCCCAAGCCGAGGCTTATGTAGATGGAAGCTATGAGCATTCCTTGCGCGCCTTTTCCTATGGCGCCGTCATTTTCTGCGACGGCAGGGAGATCCATTTATCCGGAAAGAGCAGCGACCCAGCTCTTGTGGAGATGAGAAACGTGGCCGGAGAAATCGAAGGGGCTATGGCGGCTATGCGATGGTGCGTCAAGAATGGTATAAAGAGCCTAGAAATAGTGCATGACTATGAAGGCATAGCAAAATGGTGCACCGGCGAATGGAAAGCCGGAAAAGCCGGAACCAAGGCCTACAAGGCATATTACGATTCGCTTCGCGATAATCTTCAAATAAAGTTTGTCAAGGTCAAGGGACATTCCGGGAACAAAGGCAATGATCTTGCCGACGCCCTGGCTAAGCAGGCTCTGGGAGACGGCGCCGAGGTGTAGATTATGGACGAGATAAGGAAAAACATACGGCACGTCTTCTGGCTCTACTTCGCCCTATTCGCAGCCTTGGGCCTGTATCTGGGCAAGTTCCTGCTCTTTGACAGCGCCGATATAGCCACCAGCTCTCTAAATCCCAGGCTCATGGTTGAAAAGGACACGGTGCTTCGCGGAGATATACTGGATTCCTCCGGCACCCCGCTGGCATATACAAATCAAAACACCAAAACTCGCATGTATCCCTACGGGGAGATAACCGCTCACATAGTCGGATATGCCGACTATGGCAGAGCAGGCTTCGCCGGCATAGAGGCCAAGAGCAACTATCAGCTTCAAAACGCCAGCAGTGAAATGCTGCAGAGAATCAAGAGCTTTTTCTCCGGCGAGCCTGTAAAGGGCAACTCGTCTGTACTTACTATAGACTCAAAGCTTCAAGAATATGTGTACAGCCAGCTGGCCGGGCATAAAGGAGCGGCAATCGTAATGGAACCCTCCACCGGAAAGATCTTGGCCATGGCGTCATGGCCGGCCTTCAATCCGGCAACGATAAAGGATGACTGGTCCACCCTGAGGCAGGACGAAGAAAACAGCCCTCTTTTGAACAGAGCCACGCAAGGCAAGTATCCTCCGGGTTCGGTGTTTAAAATCGTCACTGCGGCCGCCGCGATTGAATACGTTCCCGACGCGATGGAAATTCTTTATGAGTGCGGGGGGGAAGAGGCGTTTTCCACAAAAAGGATCAGGTGCTACAATTCGACCGCGCACGGGCTTGTCAACATGAACAGAGCCTTCGCCCTCTCCTGCAACACATATTTCTCAACGCTGTCTCTCAAAATAACTCCGGGAAACCTCAGAAGCACCGCGGACCGCCTGCTTTTCAACACGGCGCCGCCCTTCGAGCTGGAAAGCGGCATCTCCACATTCACGCTGTCATCCGCCTCTTTGGAAAATGAAACCCTTGACACGTCAATCGGCCAGGGAAAAACGATGGCGACTCCGCTTCAGATTGCGCTTATAACCTCCGCAGTCGCAAACGGCGGAATAATGATGGAGCCTTACATCCTGGATCACTATAAAACTTACAACGGCTCGATTTTCGATAAAAGGATGCCGGCAATGCTTGCCCAGGCTTTTACGCTGCCAGAGTCGATTGCGCTTTCAGAGATGATGAAGGAGGTTGTCGACTACGGCACCGGAAACGCAGCCGCAGTTCGGGGATATGACATAGCTGCCAAGACAGGTTCCGCCGAAAATCCTTCAGGAGAGGATCATGGCTGGTTCACAGCCTTCGGCCCTTACGAAAACCCCCAGTTCGCGCTGGTTGTGATAGGGGAAAATTCAGGGGGAAGCGGCAATATATTGCAGATGTCTAAAAATATAATGTCTTTTATCCTAAAAAATTCTTAAATAAATTGACAATCGACGCGAAAACAAGGATAATATAGCTGAATAGGTCAGAACAAAGAAAGGAGCTGCATTATGCTGGCCATAGAAAGACAAAACAAAATTCTGGCGGATCTTCAGCTGAATCAGACAGCGCTCGTTTCAGAGCTCAGCAAGTCGTTTAATGTAACAGAAGAAACAATCCGCAGGGATCTGGAAAAGCTGGAAAAGAGAGGTCTTGTCCGAAAGACATACGGCGGCGCCGTATACGGCCAGGATATCACTTTGGAGGGTCCATTCAGGTTCCAGGACACATCCAATTTGGAAGAGATCGTGTTGATTGCGAAAAAGGTCGCGGATCTCGTAGACAACGGCGACTCCATCATTTTGGACGCATCCAGCGTATCCCTGAATGCCGCGCGCGCGCTAAAGCAGAAAAGGGATTTAAGCGTAATCACCAATTCAGTGGAAATACTTATGACCTTTGGCTATGTGAAAACCATCAAGGTATTTTCAACTGGAGGAAGCCTAAGAGAATCGGCATATTCCTTGGTAGGCTCCGCCGCCGAGCAGATGCTTGCAGGCTTTCACGTCGACAAGGCTTTCCTGTCCTGTGCCGGCATACATAGGGATTCTGGCATCACTGAAACCAATGTTCAGGACGCGGAGATTAAAAAGCTCATGCGCCAGGCTGCGGATCAAGTAATTTTGATGGCGGATAAATCGAAGTTCAACCAAAAGGGATTCATAAGATTCATGGACTTCACCCAGGTTCAAACAATTGTAACCAGCAAGGCCCTTAGCCAAGAATGGCAGAGCTATTTGAGTCAGAACGGGATAAAGCTCATTTTGGTTTAATTAAGGCCCATAACCGGACCAATCACTTCATGCTCGCTTCTTCAATTAAGTCCTTTGAGGCTTAAGACTTGACGCCCGACCGTTTTGACGCGCTGTCCATGTCATGCCGATTTTCATTCAATGTTCCTTTTTTGGAGCTTGATTATCCATTGAGTGGTGCGAAATGCCGATATCAATCGCGCCATCTGTACGGTCAAGCTCCAAAAAAGGCGGTTTTCTGTGAAAATCAGCATAGATTAGACCCATAGAAAATGGCTCCGCTTAAAGCCTGACTTTAAGAGGCGCTTGCCTCCCAAGGCGCCGCGCCGAGGAGTTTTTCAGCCTTGAGAGGCATGCCGAGCCTCATGCGGGCGGGCAGCTTCAAAGCTCAGCATAAGCCGCGCTTGCAGCATGACGCATAAGGAGGAAGGGCGCTTGAAAAAAAATATCTACCTGGATCTCTTTCTTTCAACTTTCACCATAAGCGCTTTTACTTTAGGCGGAGGCTATGTAATTGTGCCGCTTATGCGCAAGAAATATGTCGAAACTCTTAAATGGCTTGAAGATAAGGAAATGCTTGACATGATAGCCATAGCCTCCTCTACCCCGGGGCCGATCGCCATAAACTCCTCCATATTGGTAGGGCACAAAATGGCTGGCATCCCAGGGGCTTTGGTAACGCTCTTGGGAACCATAACGCCTCCGCTTTTAACTCTTTCAATAGTTTACCAGTTTTATGCGGCTTTTAGAGACAACTTTTACGTGGAATCGGCGCTTTGGGGCATGTCGGCGGCCGTAGCCGCCATGCTCGCCGACGCTGTCTTCAACATGTGCTCAGTAGTTATTAGGGAAAAGGACGCCCTTTCAAATGCCGTGATGGCTTTATCCTTCATAGCCGTTTTTTTCTTCAACGTCCATATAGTATTAGTAATCGCCGTGTGCGCCGCCCTGGGATTCATACGCTCAAGATTTGAAGCCGGGCGCGCCAAAGGCTAAGCGCAGCAGTTTCGGCAAGAAGTCGTAAAGAATCTAACGATCTGAAGGGGTCAGTCATCTATGCTGTATCTTGAGTTGTTTTGGAGCTTCTTTCAAGTAGGCCTTTTTTCCATAGGCGGAGGGTATGCGGTGCTGCCAATGATCCAAGGCTTGATAGTTGAAACTAACAAATGGCTTACTCCCTCAGAGTATTCTGATCTGCTGACTCTCTCGCAGATGACGCCGGGCCCTATTGCCATAAACGCTTCAACCTTCGTCGGACAGCGGATGGCAGGCTTCGGCGGCGCCTGCGCCGCTACGCTGGGATGCGTTGCGCCATGCTGCATCATAGTCTTGACGCTGGCGTTCTTTTATCAAAAATACAAGTCGCTCGACTCCGTAAAAGGGGTCTTAAACGGCCTGAGGCCTTGCGTAGCCGCTCTCATCGCGTCTGCAGGCATAATATTTATAATCCAGACTTTTTGGAGCGGCGAAGGATTAACGGCGGGCGCCATAGCATCCGCCGCCCTTTTCGCCGCGTGCCTGGCAGTTCTTAGAAAATTCAAGCCCGATCCTATATTTGTCATCCTCGGCGCGGGCATTGCCGGAATCGCCATAAGAATGGCGGAAAGATTGATGTGACGCGCACAGGAAAGCTTCGATTTGGATATTGTTTGTTCAGCGTGCAGTCGCGCGATCGATATCCAGAATCGGCGCCTCAAATAGGCTCATAGACTGCAAATCAGCAAATCTAATCCTTTTTGCGGGGGGTTCGGCTGGAAAGCCGGGCCTCCCGCCTTTGGCATTAGCGTCGCCGAGCGAATTGAAGGGAACCCCTAAAGGCTAGCGGCATTTCGAATGCTAAAGCGCCGCTTTGAGTTTGACTGTACATTAAGCTCGAAATGCCGTTATCAATCGCACATATACCGATTTTCATTCAATGTTCCTTTTTTATTGATTATCCATTGAGCGGTTCGAAATGCCGATATCAATCGCGCCCGCTGTACAGTCATCTAAAAAGGGCAGTTTTCTATGAAAATCAGTATATTTGATGATTGATTATACAGCGTATCAGGGGATAATACCCTCCATACCAGAAGCATTGGACTGCAAATCGGCATAATCGAGACCTGCCTCAGGTTTCCGCGCGACTTAAAGCAAATAAGGCAAAAGCCTCAAGAAAGGACTTTTTGAAAATACAGCAGGTACGGAACAAATTCCTGAGATTTTCACCAAATGCTTTTTTTTGTTGATTTTTCATTTATCTGTGCTAAATGGCGATATCAATCGCGCCCGCTGTACAATTAATCTCTTAAAAAGGCAGTTTCCTATGAAAATCAGTATTTTTACGAATATATCCTTAAGAATCCCCGCCCTGAGTCCCGCTTTGCAAATACTCCTCATACTGCTTTGTAAAGCATGAGATTTTGCAGGATACCTTGTCAAGATGCTTGTGCATCTGATTAATCTGATCTTCAACATTCTTTTTATGCTCAGCCAGCATTTCCAGGCGCTGCTTCAAAGTTTTCCCGCCCTGCGCGCTGAGATCCACGAAATCCTTTATCTGCTTGAGGGACATGCCAGTGTTTTTGAGGCAGCAAATCAAGCTCAGCCATTCCAGATCATCTTCAGAATAATGGCGAAATCCGCTTCCGCTCCTGCTGACGCGGGACAGGAGCCCTTCTTTTTCATAATAGCGAAGCACATGCGCGGATAGATTCGTTTTTTCAGATACCTGCTTTATTGTGTAGCCCATGCCGGATTCCCTCCAAATGTTTCAAATTTAGTCTTGACTTAGAGCAAGCATTAAGGTTTATCATTCTTAATATAGCTCAAGCGCTAGGGGTTGTCAATTTCCCCCAAGCGCCTAGAACATGTTCATTTTGAAATCAATGCTTATGCGCATAGGAGAGTTCCGATTATGCAGCCAAGCTATACTGATTTGCAATCAAATGCGACTATTTCGGGGTTGGATTATCCACTTTCAGGGTGCGATTGATATCGGCATAACGCACCCATTGCATTATCCGACCTTAAAATCAGAACCTTTGAATGCGAATCAGTATGCCAGCGTGCAAGCATATATACTGATTCGCCGCCATATGTATGCTGATTTCCATTAAATATGCCTTTTTTTGTTGATTATACAGCTAGTGCGATTGATATCGGCATTTCGCACGCTCCGTGCAGTCAGCCAAAGCAGGATATTGCATATGCGAATCAGTGCAACCAGGCTCTGCGCAGTCGGTGCATTTGGCTGAGCGTCGGCATCTAAACAAACGTTAGGAGGAAGAAAGTGACTTCTTTGATAGATTTTTATGAACTGCCTGGAGGCGTTAAGATTCCCTGCGTCGGCTTTGGCACATGGCAAGTGCAAAACGGCCCTGAAGCAGTCTCTGCGGTCGCTGACGCGCTTAAATGCGGATATCGCCACATAGACACCGCCGCCGGATACGGCAACGAGGAAAGCGTGGGCATAGCCATTAGAAACAGCGGCATAGCGCGTGAGGATGTTTTTATTACCAGCAAGCTCCCAAACGACATGCATGGCTACGAAAACGCATTGCTTGCTTTCGAGAGGACGATGGAGAACCTGAAGCTTGATTATTTGGATTTGTATCTGATACACTGGCCAAATCCAATCAAATTCCGCAGTTCATGGGAGCAGGCGAACGAGGGAGCTTGGAAAGCCTTTGAGGAGCTTCATAGAGCCGGGCGCATACGCGCCATCGGCATCAGCAACTTCCGCCCCCGCCATATTTCTGCCCTTGAAAAGACGGCTTCAATTAAGCCAATGGTAAACCAAATAAGGCTTTGCCCTGGAGACACGCAAGATTCAACCACAGATTTCTGCAAGGAGCGCGGCATCCTTTTGGAAGCTTACAGCCCTCTTGGCTCAGGCAAGATTTTTGACGTCCCTCAGCTTAAATCGCTGGAAAAGAAATACGGAAAGAGCGCCGCTCAAATTTGCGTCAGATGGAGCCTTGAGCGGGGATATCTGCCTCTGCCGAAATCTAAGTCTCTCGAGCGCATCAGGGAAAACGCCGACGTCTTCGATTTTTCGCTTTCTCCTGAGGATATCAGGCTCCTTGCTGATCTTAAAGGATGCTGCGGCTACGCTCAAGATCCAGACTCAATCACTTGGTAAGAATAGCTGCGCTTCTGAAAGCCAATCATGCCGCTTTCCTGAACTGAGGATCCATTGGCGAGCTCTGTTTTTGAGCAGAATTTTGCAAGATGAAATTGGATGCACTGATTTGCAATGATATGTATGCTGAGCTGCACTCAAAGGTTCCGTTATTGAGGTTGGATTATACAATAAGTGCGAGATGCCGATATCAATCGCACCTTTAAAGCGGATAATCCAGCATCAAAATCGTCGCGTTGACTGCAAATCATCATGCTTAGGCAGTTTCATGCTCAATTAATAAAATCCTGAGAATCGGCGATTAGATTGACATCAGCATAACTCGCCAAAGTCGTTTAAACGCTTCCCAATACGCCCTGCATTGGAAAGTTCCTGTATCATGGTCTGTTAACAGGTCGCATGGGTAGATTCTCAGGATCAGCGCCCTGAAATTTCCATTCAGTTATTCGCAAAAGAAAGGATGGCAATAATGCTTAATTTTGATTTCTATGCGCCGGCTCGAATTCTCTTCGGAAAGGGAACCCAATCCCAGATAGGCTCTTTGCTAAAGCCTCATGCAAAAAAAGTGCTCTTGCACTACGGCGGAGGCAGCATTAAAAAGAGCGGGCTTTACGATGAAGTGACCGCATCGCTTTTGGAAAGCGAGATCCCATTCGTGGAGCTGGGGGGAGTTGCGCCTAATCCAAGACTCTCCCTGGTGCGCGAAGGAATCGCCCTCTGCAGGAAGGAAAACGTAGACCTGATACTGGCAGTAGGGGGAGGCAGCGCCATCGATTCCTCAAAGGCCATAGCCATGGGCGTATTCCAAGAAGGCGACGTCTGGGATGTCTATGAGCAGTCAACAGCTATAGAAAAGGCCCTTCCTGTTGCAGTCATCCTCACGATACCCGCAGCCGGCAGCGAATCCAGCGGCGACACCGTGTTAACCAATGAGGAGAAAAAGCTCAAATACGGCTATGGAAGCCCGCGCCTGCGGCCGCTTCTAAGCATAATGAACCCTGAACTCTTCTTCACCCTGCCTAAAAATCAAATAGCAAACGGCATTGCCGACATGATGAGCCATGTCTTTGAACGCTATTTTACGAATACGACTCACACGGATCTGACAGACAATCTTTGTGAAGCCGTGCTTAAAACAATAATGAAAAACGCGCCGCTTGTTATAGCTGATCCTAAAAACTACGATGCTTGGAGCGAAATCGGATTCAGCGGAACTGTAGCCCACAACGGCCTTGTTGGAATGGGGCGAGAGCAGGACTGGGCCTGCCACGGCATGGAGCACGAGCTCAGCGCAATCTATGATGTTGCGCATGGCGCAGGCCTTGCCGTCCTCACTCCCGCGTGGATGTCCTATGTATATAAAGACAACCTCAGCATGTTTGTTCAGTTTGCAGTCAACGTGATGGGAGTAAGCGGCAGCTACAGGGATCCTGAAGCCATAGTGCTTGAAGGGATCGCTCGGCTGCGAGAGTTTTTCAATAAGCTGGGCCTCCCGGCTGCTCTTAAAGATTTGGGCATTGATGAGGAGAACCTGGAGCTGATGGCGAAAAAATCCACTGGAGCGGCTTTCGATGATGAAAGCCCGATAGGAAGCTTGAAAAGGCTATATTGGCAGGATGTGCTCGAGATTTATAAACTGGTGCGCTGACTCGATATGAAACCGCCTGTTTTGGAAATTGGCCGCCCATCAAGTGCGAAATGCCGATATCGGCATTTCGCAACTTGAAAGCGCTGAATTCTTGCATTTAAGAATATCAGCGCCAGTGTACAGCCAGTCTAGAATAGGCGCTTTTGACCGCAAATGGGCCGGCAAGCAAAATGAATTCCGCTTTAAGCAATTTATGAAAATAAAGAGCCGGATAATAAGGAGAAATCATTCCCTTCTTACCCGGCTCTTTATCACTTTAGACGCCGTTCAGGCGCAGCTCATATTCAGCCGTCAATTTCATCATCCTCATACTCAAAGCCATTTTCCTGCAGATCCTTCCCACATGCCCCGCCATCATCGTCGTCAAAGAAGACCTCATCTTCCTTCTCCAGCCTGAGCAAGCTTTTCACTTTAGCTCGAACCCTCTTCACCTCAACTTGAGGAGAGAAAAAATCCAAGCAGTTCCAATCCAATACAACCAACTTGTTTTCAGGGGTTACATACCAGGATTCAACATCTTCCACCGCATTCCTGTTTATTATGCTATTGCCAAGCATTGCAAGGAATTCATTGAACATCATAAGCCTTTCCATAAATGAGAGTTCAGGCGCCGCCTCCGAAAAAGGCCTCAACGAAGAAAACGGAGCACCCGGAACCTGAAGGACGATCAAGCAGCGACCGTTCTCATTTTCAGCGTCCTTCACGACCTCTACGAGCTTTGGAGCGCAGTTGAGCCCTATCACCTTTGCAAGCTCGAAGTTCCTTATAGCAGCTTCGCGTTTTTTCAGTTCTCCTTCAGTTATGTAATAATCATCGACATATTGCCATCCATCTTTTTCGTTTATAAAGCCCGCTTTCTTCTGGGCATTCAATGCATCAAGAAATTCGCCTTTCTTAAAGCCCTCTAAAAGAGTTTTGAGTTCATTGGGCAATCCTTTTTCCATATCAAAATAAACCTTCCCTGCTTTTTAAGTTCTTGAGCTTGCCTTTGGCGACTTCGCAGCATGAGAGGGGTTCCTGGGACTCCTCAGCTTTTGCGCGCGCCGCTCTAATTGATGTCATTATCCGCACAGCTCAAAATTGACTCATTTAAATGCGCGTCGGTTTGAGCGCAGCAATCGTTGCGGCAATTTATCGAATATCGTCGCAATTGATATGATTATAGCAATTATTCAGACCTTTGGCAATATATCTCAGCATTTTGGTTTGATACTGATTGCATATTTCTGGATCATTATAGCGAATTATTTTTTCCATAATAAAGAATAATATTTGGCAATGCTTGGCATACTGTATATATGAAAGGATGATAGCCATGACAAAATCAAACCGACCGGATTACAGAAAAGTATTCATCAATGATTCATTGGCGATTAAGTTCGACATAGACGAATCGTACTCAATTATTGCCTGCGAGATGAAAAACAATGAGCTGCATATCAGGCTGAAGATAAAGGACGAAATCTTTGAATGCGGAAACTGCGGCAAGGGCGAGGCAAAGATAAATGAAGCGAAAGAAATGACATGGCGCCACGTCAACTTGAAT
Source organism: Clostridiales bacterium (assembly GCA_031269465.1). Classification (GTDB taxonomy): domain Bacteria; phylum Bacillota; class Clostridia; order Lachnospirales; family WQUN01; genus JAISWZ01. The sequence continues at coordinate 46,114 of JAISZB010000268.1, forward strand.
TCGAGGAAAACCTTCGTTCATATGCGCGTGCCGATTGTAAAATGCCGTTCATGCGGAAAATCCGAATGCTGGACCCCTGGATGGGCAAGCAAAAATGGATTGTTTACCCTAGAATTTGAAAGGCAGATCAAGCGAATGGGAAATTCATGCAGCGTCACGCAGATTGCGGAAGCTTTAGGCGAGAATGAAACCCAGATTTGGCGTACGCTGAATAAAGTTATATGAGTTTCGCTCTGGCTAACGGCCGAAAGCCAAGGCTCCAGGAAGCGTCCATTCGGCATGCGCTAGAAATTTTAAGATCATGCTTGCTCCGAAATCCGCTCAGTTGATAGCGCAATTATGCTGATATGCTGGCATATGCGAAATTATAGCAGGATGTCAATTGAAGCATTGTACAATGCGCCCTCAAAATCTGTACTTCCCACTGCGCATCAGCACTGCTGAAAAGCAGTGCGGCCTACTGAGAAGAATGTTTCCATTAGATTTTGAATGAGGGCAGGCATGGGCATATGCTGGCTTCAAACAGCGATCCCCCAACATTGAAGGCAGTTTATATTGTTCGACATATTCAGCCCATACCCGAGACGCCTTTTCAAACGAGCTGCTCTTTGTGCAAAAACCGCATGGGAAGTCGGTTTATAAAGCCAGGCCTTTTCCGCTGAAAATTGCTATTTTATAAAAAACATAACCAAAACCGCAACATTACGTTAGGGACACCTACATCGCTTTCATGCTAAACTGCTGATTTGGGGACAAAATTACCTGATTTGAGGTCGTTGATCCACTTTCAATGTGCGAAATGCAGATATCGGCATTTCGCACTAATTGTATATTCCGACCTCAAAATTGGAACTATCCAATGCAACTCAGCATATCTATGGCGGTTGCGCTTAACCTCACCTCCAAGGATAAACAAAGCCGAATATTGAGCAGCCTGATACATCTCGCGTCGGCTACCCTTGCCTTTGGCAAGCTGTTCCTGCTGCCAAGCCCGCAACTGACTTTCACCTCAGATCTGTCATTCATACTGGGCACGCATCCAACTGATGTTCTGTATATCACAACGTCAGTTGCGCTAATCTTTATTAAGTTTTCCCTATTCATACTGATTTTCGTACTAAACTGACTTTTTTAGAGCTTGATTATCCATTGAGCGGCGGGGGATTGGGCGTTACGGCGTTATGGGCCCCCCCGGGGTGTTGTGTAAAAAAAACCAGAGGAAAA
>JAISZB010000358.1 GCA_031269465.1 Clostridiales bacterium
GATCTTCGACGCCCGCCCCCAAAGCCCTCCCGCTTTGGCGGGCTTTCTCGCTTTTGGGCTTGCGCCGAGCCTTCAGCGCCAAATCTATATTCTTAATCGGCATAACGCCCGGATCTATGGAGTTGCATGGCGTCTTGGCGCAAAGAGCGGGCTTCCCCGAAAGCTCCGGCTCCAGCTTCGCTGCCACTGCGTCGGGCGGCCGCCCCTCCCCCAGCTTCTCGCCGGCGAACGCCATAAAATCTGGGCATTCAGCAATTTTCAGGGGCTTGCGGCAATTCTTGCGGCTTTTTTCATGCGCCGCTCCGCCCGTCTCGGCGAAATGCTCGAACCTCTCCGCCGAATCGCCGTCCCGCGCTCGAACGGCGGCAGGCGTTGAAACGTCCGGCTTTCTGCGCTGCGCTTGCATTGATCCACAGGGATCCGCCCCTTCATTTTTGTTTTCGCAAACTAAATGATGCCGTGTTTCCCTATGGATTTCTACTGGCTGTATCTGTTGCATTTCATTTTACAATGAACCGTTTTATTCTGTAATTAGGATCTCATGTATTATCCCTTGCATCAAACCAAGCTTCGGCTGTCAGATTTCTGTCAAATGAGGCAATTTAGGAACATGCCAGCCATCCAAGCAAGGATGCAAGTCAAGCTTAATCCAGGCTTGAAATCTCAAAACTTGGCTTGATTGAAGAAAGTCGAACTTATTTCATCTTCATTTTATTTTATCTTCCTGGCCAGAACTACATGCTCTATGGCCTTAATTTTCTCTATGCCTTCAAATTCAAGCGGATAGTCAATGTCTACTATTGTGTAGGCAAATTCCCCTTGGCTTACATTTGACAGCTTTTCTATATTTATATTCCCCGATGAGGAGATTAAGGTAGTTATCCTGTTGAGCATTTTTGGCAAATTTCGGTGGAGCACCCCTATCCTGCTTGCTGATGTGCATTCACTGAATTCGCACGACGGAAAGTTCACGGAATTTCTTATATTGCCGTTCTCTAAATACTCTTTTATCTCCTCAGCCGCCATATAGGCGCAGTTATCCTCAGCTTCCGCCGTGCCCGAAGCCAGATGGGGAAAAGACAGAACTCCGGGATAGTTAAGAAGCTCTTTGGTTGGAAAGTCTACGACGTATTTTTTTACATGCCCTGAATCAAGCGCTTTTTTCAAGGCCTCTGGGCTTCCGATTGCAGCCCTGGAAAAGTTGAGGAGAACTACGCCCTTTTTTGTTTTAGATATGAATTCCTCGTCATACTTTCCCTTGGTCTCATCAGTAAGAGGAGCGTGAATAGTAATGAAATCTGAGAGCCGTATGAGTTCTTCCTCCGACGCAGGCTTTACTTTGCTGTTAAGCTTCCATGCGGAATGCAAGCTCATGTGGGGATCTACTCCCATTACATTCATGCCAAGACTCAGAGCCGCTTGCGCAACCATCGCCCCAGTAGCGCCCAAGCCTATTATGCCGAGAGTTTTTCCAATAAGCTCATTTCCTGCGAACTGCCCCTTGCCCTTTTCAGCTTGCTCAGCTACATCATCCCCATTTAGCCCTTTGGTCCACTCAACGGCTTCTATGGCATTTCTTGCTGTCATTATAAGCGCCATTATCGTCATTTCCTTAACGGCATTGGCGTTTGCTCCCGGAGTGTTGAAAACGACAATGCCCCTTTTGGAGCACTCGTCTACAGGTATGGTGTTCACACCGGCCCCCGCTCTGGCAATGGCAAGAAGTGACGGCGGAAACTGATAGGAGTGCAGATTCTGGCTTCGCACAATCACGGCATCCGGCGCTTCTTCGGTCGGGCTTATCGAATACCTCCCCTCCTCCAGCACATCGTTTATAATGTTAGGGATTGCGTTGAAGGTCCTCACTTTAAACATAGCTATCCTCCTAATATTATATGATTTAAAGCTTTTGTACATTGCTAAAAGATTAACACAAATCGTGGGCTTTTTCAAGTTTTGATAAAAGCTAGAGTTGTGAAGTCAAGGTAACCTCATAGCTTTTAGAAAATTGTTCGTCCAACTTCAGATGACTAAATATTAATCAGCATTTACAAAAATTCATGCTATCAAAGGATAGTATGTTATAATAGGTCAATTGGAGAGATGAGAATAGTGAAATATTTTACGCAAGCTTTAGGAATCTTAAATTAAAACATAGGATGAGTTTAGTCCTAAGCTAGCTAATGCTCTCGATAAAGCCTTTGAAAGTTCACATGAGGATCACATCATAAGTTGACGAGGAAGCGTCATATTGACGATCGATATACTAAATCACCTTTTTTGGAGCTTGATTATGCATCGAGTGCGAAATGTCGTTATCGGCATTTCGCACCGCAAAATGGACATTCAAGCTCCAAAAAGGAACATTTGATGGAAATCGGAATAGCAATCTCCTGCTAAGTCTCTGCTTCAAAGCGGAAAAGATGCAGGAGGAGGTTGTAGATTGTATATGAAACTGCCAATTTTGGAGCTTGACTATACAGGGTATAGGGATAATCTCGAGCAAGGGAATAAGCATTAAAGCAAACAGCTTCCTTAATTCAACATCATAACCCTTTATATTGCGTTCCTTTCGCATTGCGCGACTCATATGCATGAGCCTGCAGACTTTTCTATTCCGCTTCAATCGTAGACTTTAACAACGAGGATTTGGTGCGCAATATCCTGGCCATGCAGGCAATATCATCGAACCGGGGAAGGATCTCTCCGATATCAACGATGGAAAAACCCAGGTTGCTCAATGTGGCAATATTGGTGAAAATCAGATCTGCACCGCACTATACTTATGCTGACGGAAACTATTTCTGCTAGTGCAGACAGTCTTAATAGATGAACGCAAAAGACGCGGCAAAAATATCTGGTGTAAGCGTACGCGCGCTTCACCACTATGACGCAATTTCACTACTTAGTCCAAGCCGTACTCTCGAAAACGGCTATCGAGAGTACTCAGACGACGATATGGATAGGCTGCAGCAAATCTTGCTCTTTAAAGAATGCGGCTTCTCTCTTGCTCAAATCAAGGAGCTTTTAAACAGTCCTTGTTTTGATAGGGAAAAGGCGTTTGATTTGCAGAGGAAACTTCTTCTGCATGAAAATAGGCGCATTGAATCAATGCTCGAGACCCTTGAGAAATCAGTACAAAATATGAAAGGAAAGATGAAAATGGGTATTAAAGATAAATTTCAGGGGTTTGATTTTACGAATAATCCATATGAAGATGAATCGAGGCGTTTATGGGGCGACAAGGTTGTCGAGCAAGGCAACGCCCATATATAGTCGCTATCGCAAAATGAGCAAGAGGCAATAGCGAAGGGCATGGATGATTTGTTTGCTGAATTGGCCAGAATAAGGCATGAAGCGCCAGACTCTTCAACAGCGCAAGCAGCTATGGATAAAATGTACAGCCACTTCAATTCCAACTTTGGCTTCAGCTATTCTCTGGAAGCTTTTGCCGGGATCGGACAAATGTATGTCTCTGACGACAGATTTACTGTGAATATAGACAAATACGGCAGCGGCCTATCTTTATTTTTAAGTGAGGCTATGAGTATCTATGCAAAAAACAAGCGGTAAGCTCACATAAGCCAGGCTGCCAGAATGAAGAAATTAATGAGCAACATGATTCGTCATGATGTCAACATGCATTACTGGCAATAGGCAAAATTGCATCTTTCTTTTTGCCTATTGTCGAAATTTCAAAAGCCTTCTATATATGCGATATGTTATATCTAGTTGTTCAAAGAATGGCGCAGGCATACGCCTTGCGGACTCGCGCAGCAACAGGGAGCGATGATGCCGCCTTAAACCGAGAAAATCCAAATGTGAAGACGCCTTCAGCTCTTTTCAGTACCTGTGCTGCGGGGGCGTTCATGTTGTCGCTGCCGATATGGCAGAAGATGCGTTTCATTCCCTCAAGCGGACTCTTGATTCTCAATGCCTGCATACAACCGCTGTTGGAGTATGGAAAGCGCACAATCAACGCGTGTCTTTCGTGAGATATCCCCCAACAGCATACTGAATAAAATCCCCGAAATCAACTTGCGCACATGCCGGGAGCAGTATAAATCATCTTTGCTTCATATGTTTTTGATGAAGAGGAAATAAACGCATTGGAACTTTATACATACCCGATCCGGTTGATAAAACGGTTTGAATTGGAGAAAAGAGCATGAACGTCAACATCGACATATCAAAGAGCGTTCTTGAAACAGATCGATTGATCCTCCGGGCGTTTCGCGAGGATGACCTCTGCGATCTCTACGAGTACGCCAGAGTTCCTGGAGTCGGCGAAATGGCGGGCTGGCCGCACCACGAATCTATCGAAACGTCCAAACTAATCCTGCGCGATTTTCTAGAGAAGAATGAAGTGTTTGCTCTTGTCCTCAAAGAAAACGGAAAAGTGCTTGGATCCCTTGGCTTGCACTATTCATGGGCGAACAACGAACCGAAGTACGCCAAATTGAAGTCCAAGGAAATCGGCTATGCGCTTTCCCGCGATTATTGGGGACGCGGGCTTGTACCGGAAGCGGTCAGCGCAGTTATTGCCATGTGCTTTAATGAGTATGGCTGCGATATGTTGACTTGCGGTCATTTCAGTACAAATAGCCAGTCCCGCCGAGTCATCGAAAAAAGCGGATTCAAGTTTGAGAAGCAAAGCGTTTATCATTCGGAACAGCTTAATAAAGATTTTGATGATATGAAATACGTTTTGCTGCGTTGCAAGCGGAGCGATGAAAGCGGGGTAATGGATAGCTACACCGATCTCAACGCGAAAATAATCGACAGTTGGGTTGACAAGGGTTGGGAATGGAGTGTTCCGCTCTCCCATGAAACCTTTGAAAACGCAAAAAAAGGGAAATGGGACGTTGTGCTTACGCCCATAAAGCCTGTTCCGCATGAATGGTTTGCTCCGTATATCCGAATGGAACGGCTTGACGGCGTGAAGCTGCTCGGGCTTGCCAGCGGCGGCGGCCAGCAGATGCCGGTGTTCGCCGCACTCGGTGCGGACTGCGCAGTGCTTGACTATTCAAAGCGCCAGCTTGACCGTGAACGCGAAGTTGCGGAGCGCGAAGGCTATAGCATAGACATTGTCCGCGCCGATATGACGAAAGGGCTGCCGTTTGAGAACAACAGCTTTGACGTAATTTTCCATCCTGTGAGCAACTGCTATGTCGAGAATGTTTTCCACATTTGGAACGAGTGCTGGCGGGTCTTAAAATCCGGCGGAATTTTGCTTGCCGGCATGGACAATGGCTTCAATTTTCTCTTTGACGACCCGGTGGCGCATCCGTTGGTCATTACGAACAAGTTGCCGTACAACCCGTTGAAAAATCCTGAGCAGATGAGGCTGCTGGCGGATAGCGACAGCGGCGTCCAGTTTAGCCACACCTTTGACGAGCAAATTGGGGGGCAGCTAAAGGCCGGATTTGTTATCACCAGCGCATACGAGGACTTCAACAACGACCCCGACTCCATCGCCGACGGGATTCCCGCGTATTGGGCTTCAAAAGCGGTGAAACCGCCTCTGAAATGGGATGGAGCGATATGAAAGCGTCAAGAACAATCGACTTTCTACTCGAAAACACTGGGCCGGTCAAATAGCAGCAATAACGCAAGCCGTGATAAATTCGGCTCTGGAGGTATAACAGCGGGAACTTGTAAACTCCCGCACTGCCATCCTCACCCGGCGGGAATGCTCTAGCCTTATTTTTTAAACAGTTAAAAGAATGTTTACAGAACGGCGCTTGATGGTCAGGGAACTGCCTTGATTGATGATTTGGGTCGAATTCCCTCACCATCTGAAGAAGTCACGCGCCCGTAACACTGGCTTTGAAGGCGGGGAAGGATAATCAATTCCTATCCCCGCTTTTCTCCGCCCGAATGCACCCATAAAAATTTCAAGACAACATGGCTCCGAAGCCGCTTTTTATGTGTCTATATAAGTGATGGCCGTCTATGAGAGCAAAATCAGAAAATGAAAGAGGTGGTCTGCGACGTGCTTGACCTGTTCCTCCTACGCTCGATTCGCGCTGGCAACGAATTGGCGCTTGAGAGGATAATAGACAAATATACTGCATATGTATGCGTGATTATCCGCAACGCGGTATGCGGAAGCTTGACGCACGAGGACATTGAGGAAGTCGCGTCCGATGTGTTCTGCGCCTTGTGGGATAATGCTGAGGCTATCAGAAACGAGAACCTAAAAGCATACCTCGGCGGGATTGCTCGGAACAAGGCAAAAAACAAGCTTCGCGGAATCACAGAGTGTATGCCGCTATCGGAGGAACTCATAGAAGCGGGAGACAATCCCGAAACGCTCGCAATATCCGCCGATGTGCAGATTACCGTGAGGTCAGCCGTTTTGACGCTTCAAGAAACCGATAGGGACATATTTCTGCGCCACTACTACGGCTCGCAAACTGTCGCCGCTATATCAGCCGAAACTGGAATCTCCGAATCGGCAATTAAGCATCGCCTGATACGCAGGCGGGAAATCTTGGGCAAGGAGGTATTTTCATTATGAATGGCAACATTAATAACCTCGGTTTCGAGAATGAAACATGGTCGCCCGCAAGGGTTAAGGAGCTTACTATGAGGAAAATCAGCAAAAACGATGTGGCGGAATGCCGCAGAGCACGCCATCGCGTCCCCAGACGGCTCGCAATGGCCGCAGTAACCGCGATTATGACGCTTACGTTTGCAACCGCCGCGCTCGCGTTTACGGGCGTAATCAACATCAGTCTACTCGGTGAGCTTAGCCGCTCCCGCGATGTTCCGCCCGAAGCATCGGAACTTGTGCAAACGACTAACAGCACGGCGCAGGTAGAAACGGCATTCGGCAAAGCGAAGTTTACGGTGCTTGAAACGCTGTGGGACGGCGAAACGCTGTTCGTGGCGTGCGAAATCGCGCCGCCGGACGCGCAGACGCTGCTCGTCAGCAGTACCGAGCTTTGCAATATAGATGAAACTTTACCGATGAGCGCGTATTACTATAATTTCGAGATTGATGATTCTCCGACTTTCGCTGATTATATGCGCGAAAACGGCTACGCAAAAATGCTGTACGCAGGTGTGAGTCTGTGGAACGCCGACACGAACGGCTCTCTCGGAGGCGGCGGCTATCACTGCGACCTAGTAGACGGCAAGCTGATATACTACATCGAAATCCAAGGTAATTACACGCAGCTTCTTTACGACGATAAAGTCACGCTAAATTGCGAAGTTGCCGAACCAGGCAAGAGCGAATACCAGCCTTCCGACTTCGTGCGTACGATTGTTCCAGTGAAATACGCGTCCGCGCCGAGCGTCGCGGAACAGCTCTGAATAAAACGAATTTTGGATTTGCAATTAATTTATATATTTTAAAATATAAGATTTTATTTTGCATAATTCAATTAATTATTCGAACATATTCAACAAAATCCTCAAATCA
>JAISZB010000074.1 GCA_031269465.1 Clostridiales bacterium
AACAAAGCCATGGCTTTGTTCTTTTGTCATCTCTGCTGACATTGTCTCACGTGCGAAATGCCGATTCGGCATTTCGCACCCGCTGCATAATCAAGCTCCAAAAAAAGAGCATTTTATGAAAATCAGTAATGCAGAGCCATCCGCACAGTTGCTAAACGCGAATAGGCGGTTATCAACTATTAGGCTGCTCTCGCTGAGATCGCCTTCAAGCTGATAGTATGCTGTGTTCGCGTACCAGAGCCGACGTCAAATGCAGCATTCCAACAGCTGATGCAACTGCGGCGGCCGCAAGCATACAGCATTTATTCACAGGATCACAACCTCTCGCCAAGGTATAAAAGCTTCCTTAGGATTTATTCGCTATGTATACTGATTTTCATAGAAAATTACCTTTTTTGGAGCTTGATTATACAGCGAGAGCAAAATGACGATAACGCCATTTCGCACCACTCAATGGAAATCAAGCGCCAAAAAAAGAGCATTTTATGAAAATCGGTATATTTCAGACGGCCTTGCAGCACTCTACATCAGGTAGTCTTTCTGCTTGGAAATTCCTGGCAAAGAAGCGAGCGAAAGGCAAATCGCGCTCATTTGACTATATTCGACTATAAATAGCATTAATGCTTTAAATTTTCTTCCTCATTCTATTATATCATATATTCAGTCAAAATCAATAGCAGACGTCTTTTAACAACCGATTGCCAAGAAGCCGCCCTACCCCTTTCAGGCGGTGCGATGAATTGGCAAGGTCTTAAAGATTGTGCGGATTCGCTGTTTTTTTGCATAAAATAGGGTCGGCAACCAAAAATAATCCTGCCTAGCTATAATCAGTTGAAGCCATGGGATCACGGGGCTGGCTCGTGGAATTCCCGCGCCGATAGGGGCATGGCGCGAGAAACCCCCGCCTCAAGCGCTTTGCGCGCGTATGCGCTGTTGAGCGCTAGGCGGTGGGTGCTTTTCACTATGCATTTGGGATTATATGCAGATTCTCAGTCAAATGCGCCAATTTAGGAGCTTGAGGGTCCGCTTTCAAGGCGGCGAATGCCGATACCGGCATTTTCGAACCACTCAATGGATAATCAACAAAAAAGGAACATTGAATGAAAATCGATATGTCAGTTTCATATGCAAATCACGATATAAGGCGCCGCTCCAATGGAGCGGCGCCTTTGCGTTTTAATGCGGCCATAAGCATCATCCTGCTATACTGCTTTGCACTGGATAGTTCCAATTTTGATGTCGGATTATACAATTAGCGCGAAATGTGGATATAGTCATTTCGCACCCTTCAATGGACTCTCAGGCATCAAAATCGGTACATTCGACAGCAAAGCGGTAAATAAACGCCTGCATTCCAAATGCTAATGCTGATTGGCTGCGCATTTAATATCAGGGGCAGGGTTGAAAAGCGTTCATCCCAAGAAAAATTTTCTTGCTGCACCAGCAATATAAAACGATCCGAATACGCATATTACATCGTCTTTATTCGCCTGCGACAAAGCAGCTTTAATTCCCTCTTCCACATTTGCGCATAATGACGCGTCTATACCCATATCTTTCAGGTGGCTTTTCAACTCATCGTTTGGCATAGCCCGCGGATTGTCTATTGCCGCAACATAGATTTTTGAGGCAATCGGCGCAATTCTGCTGTAAACGGAATAGTAATCCTTGTCAGCCATAATCCCGGAAACAAAAATCACTTTTTTCCCAGGAAAATAATATATGAGGTTTCTTGCGCAGGCATCCGCGCACTGCGGGTTATGGCCGCCTTCTATGATAACCGCAGGTTCGCTGCTTACTACTTCAAACCTGGCAGGCCATTGGGTTTTTAAAAGACCTTCTCTAAACGCGTCGTCAGATATGCTCCACCCGCCGTTCCTGAGAATTTTCACTGCTTCCGCGACAACTGCCGCATTTTCCGGCTGATATCTCCCAAGGAGCCTAATATGGAGATCCTTAAATTCTCCATAGTCAAAAACGAGTCCATCCAGAGTGTCCGACTTGATTTTTAAGTCTTGCCTGGAAATAAACTTCAGGCTCGCGCCTCTTTTTGCGCAGGCATCCCTGAGAACTGAAGCCGCGGACTCTTCCTGCGGTGAAGATGCGACGGCGCCTCCAGGCTTTATGATTCCAGCCTTCTCCGACGCTATCTCTTTCAAAGAGCTTCCAAGCTGCTCAGTATGATCAAGGCTTATGGGCATTATAAGCGCTGCTTCCGGATTCGGAATGATGTTGGTCGCGTCCAGCCTTCCGCCCAATCCCACTTCCATCACCGATATGCTGCACTTGGCGTCATGAAAATGTTGCAGGGCAGCCGCCGTAATCAGTTCGAATGCGGTAGGCTCTTCATCCTTCATCAGGCTATACGCCTTTTTCACTTTCGAAGCGGCTTGAGCGAGATCAACGCCTGATATCGGATTCCCGTCCACTTGAATCCGTTCATTGAAGATATTGATGTAAGGAGAGATATTAAGTCCAGTCCTATACCCGGCGCAGGTAAGAACTGAGGACATCATGGAGCAAGCGCTGCCTTTGCCATTTGTACCTGCGACATGAACAAACTTCATTTTTTCTTGGGGATTTCCTAAGAGCGAAAGCAACTTTCCAATTCTCTCCAAGCCAAGATGGCTGCCGCGCCAAGACACGCTTTCGAAAAATTCAATTGCTGAGCCTGAGTCCAAACCCATCACCCCTTGTCTGCTGACGTTAATTGGATCATGCCAATCGCCGCGTCAATTTCCCTCTCGGATTTTCGATCTCATCCAGTCGGGGCTTAATCAGCCTTTTTATGGCATGTCCATAAAAGAGAGCCGATCGCAGCCCCTCCGACAATGTTTCCCAAAGTCGCCGGCGCAAGGCTCCCAAATATAAACCTCCCCCACCCAAGGGCAGAGGCGTCAATTCCATAAGCCTGCGCCGCTCCGGAGTATATTGGGGCTTGAGAAGCGAAAATGCCCGCAGGTATACTGCTTTTCATATAAACCCCTATGAAGCTTCGCTTCACCACTAAGGATGAAAATATTAAGCCATTTGTGTGTTTGAGGCATGGACAAATGTCCATAAAATGTATTTTCGTACAAA
>JAISZB010000075.1 GCA_031269465.1 Clostridiales bacterium
AAGGCAGTTTAGTACGAAAATACATTTTATGGACATTTGTACATGCCTCAAACACACAAATGGCTTAATATTTTCATCCTTAGTGGTGAAGCGAAGCTTCATAGGGGTTTATATGAAAATCAGTATAGGTACATATGGCTGCAAGTCAGCATATCATTAGGATGCTGCAAGTTCAAAAAAATAACCTGACGCCCAAGCCCTTGACGCGACAATCTCATATGCGAATCAATAAGCTATAGGCAAAAAAGCCCGGCCAATCGGCATTGCGCAAAAAAAGAGCGCTTGCGCGCTCTTTTTCCATTATTGCTCAAAGGTAGAAATAGCTTTCTCAGCAATGGCTTTTTCCGCGTATCTATTCGTAATCATGTCAGCATAAGGGACTCTTTTGACCAGCTGATTTCCCTGCTCCAGGATATCCTGAAGAAGAGTGAAGCACTCCTCGGGGAATATCGGATCAGTATTCCAAGAGTCAACGGCTTTGTAGCGCTCCACCATAGTTGTCAACTCATCCAGGGAGTTTTCCTTGAACTGCGGATGTATGGCCTCCGCAATCTCTCTGGATGAATGGGTGTCAACCCATATTTGCCCTCGATACACAGCGTTGGTGAACTTCTGCGCTATATCGGGGTTCTTGCTGAGATAATCCTTTGTGGCCATATAAACGGTGTATGGCACCTCTCCGCTGTCATCCCCCAACGAGGCGACTACATGCCCGGCTCCTCTTGCTTCCAGCGCTGTGGCGCTGGGCTCGAACTCTACCGTATAGTCGCCCACTCCGTTGATGAAAGCCAGAGAAGTGGAGTCATAGCTGATATTGTTTATAATCTCGACATCTTCTCCTGGAATCACCCCGTTTTTGACAAGAATATACTCAAGCAGCATTTCAGGCATTCCACCCAGCCTTCCGCCGATTATTTGCTTGCCTTTGACATCAGTCCAAGTAAAATCTTTCTCATCCTCTCGAGACACCAGGAAATTTCCCGCCTTGCGTGTGAGCTGAGCAAAGGCTACAGGATAATCCTCTCTCCCTTGATTGTATGCATAGATTCCCGTCTCTGTTCCCAGAAGCGCTATATCCGCCTGGTTGGCCAACAGCGCTATCATGCTCTTGTCAGACCCGCCAGCCGGGGTTACAGTTACATCAAGGCCTTCATCCTTGAAGAACCCTAATTCCAGCGCCGCATACTGCGGCGCGTAGAAAACTGAATGAACAGTTTCATTCAGGCGCACTGCGCCGCTATTCCTTCCGCAGCCTCCCAAGGCAAGCGAAGCAATGAACAAACTAGCGAATGCCATAAAATGCTTTTTCATTGATAAACCTCCATTCTTTGCAGCGGCATAATCTTCTCAGCCTGCCGCTCGCAGTTATGCTCCCGCATCTTTCAGGCGCTAGCGGAAGACACGCTTAAAGTCGTACATTACACAATATTCTTCCATGATTTTTTTGTGAATGATTAAGGCGCGTCCAAAGATGTGATGAGCATCTAAACCAACGACTTTAAGGACGTTTATCAATTGCTTTGCATGTATCAGTTGCAATGGCAAATGCAACAGATGCCATAGGGATGCTTTTCCTCTCCACAAGCTTACGGAAGACGCTGGAGCAGGGGTCGCGTGGAGGCGAAGTCGCCGTACCGCCCCTTTCGCAATCTTGAGGAGCTCCTCCTCGAACATTTCCGCAGGCGTCCTGCAACCCAGTATTTTTCTGGGAAGGTTGTTGTTCCAGTCCGCCGCATTGGTGTGAAGCGGCGCGGGCATGCCGCCCGCGCTTCTCCCTTTTTCCGCGAAGCGGCGCAGAAGCCCGTTGTGGCGCTCGTTGGCCCCCTTCTTAAGGCTGGAATGGGGATGGCGGAAATAGACGGCGCAATCCACGGCCTCCCCCGGCCCCGCGAACTCCCGGCCGTTGTCGCTAGCGGCTCTTTAGAGGTGTTGAAACGTCCAGCCTTCTGCGCCGCACTTGCATTGATCCATAGGGAGCGCCCCTTTCGTTGATAGTTGGCAAACTCAATGCTGCCGCGTCTCCCTATGGATTGTCAATGGCTGTTTCTGTTGGTTCTCGTTTTATAATGAATCGCTTGCTTTGCATGTGAAATAATCTAATTTGGGTCTTGACAGTAAAGCAAGTGCGAAATGCTGTAATGGCATTTCGCACCTTGAATACGGATGATCAAACCTCAAAATAGGCGCATTTGACTGCAAATCGGCATATAACCAGGCTCCGAAATCGGAGCTTGCCAATGCGCATCCGTACAATGCTGCCGCTGCGCCTTAAGCAAGCAGCATATAACGCGGCTTGTTTGTTTTCCAGGGCGAAAATAGCCGCCCCTTTAGCCTTGGCAAAGAGGGCGGCCTAAATATGATGAGTGAAATTTCGCATTTGATGCTTGAATGTATATAGAGCGTGAAGTGCAGATATCTGCATTTTGCGCCTTGAAAGCGGTTGATCAAGCCTCCAAAATAGGAAATTTCATATGCAAGACAGTATGCATTTGACAGCAAATCGAGTTTCATTCATTTACTTTTTACGCATCGCGTTTAGAACCACCAGAATCTCAACGCCCACATCAGCGAATACAGCCATCCACATAGTCGCCATGCCTGCCGTAGCAAGAATGAGCACCGCAAATTTGACAGCAAGGGCAAATCCTATGTTTTGGCGCACTATTTTCATAGTGTTTCTCGCCGTGCGGATAGCCAGCGGTATCTTGGACGGCTCGTCGTTCATTATCACAACATCCGCCGCCTCCACAGCCGCGTCTGAGCCGACTCCTCCCATCGCGCAGCCTACATTCGCCATCGCGAGAATCGGAGCGTCGTTAATTCCGTCTCCGGCAAAAAGTACTTTGGCGCCGGGACTCTCAGCATATATGCTCTCAAGCTTCTCAACCTTCTCATGAGGCAGCAGCTCTGAGTAAGCCTTTTCAATCCCAAGTTGCTCACTCGCCTTTTTCGCGGCTTCGCTGCGATCGCCCGTGAGCATTGCAATATTTCCTATTCCAAGCCTTTTGAGCTCTCTTACGGCCTCCGCGCTATCCTTCTTCATCTCATCTGAAATCACGAGATGCCCGATGTATTCTCCGTCAGCCGCCACATGGACGAGAGTTCCGAAGCTGTCATCCTTGGCTGGAAGATATCCGTTCTCCTCCATCCATGAAGCGCTTCCGGCAATTATCCTGCGCCCTCCGGCGACCGCTTCCACGCCTTTGCCGCTGATTTCGCGAAATTCATCGATCCGGACATCTCCGAATCCTCCGCCCCTAGCCTTTAAAGCTTGAGCAATCGACTTCGCAATGGGATGTATAGAGTTTGACTCCGCCAAATACGCCTGCTCAAGAAGATAATCTTCACTATAAGGCGCCTCTGGCGCCGCTTTCGTAACTTTGAACAATCCTTTGGTCAATGTGCCTGTTTTATCGAAAACGACTGTATCAATTTCAGCAAGGGCTTGTAGATGGTTCCCGCCTTTTATGAGAATGCCTTTTTTTGAGCATGCCCCAATTCCGCTGAAAAAACTTAAGGGAACCGAAACAATGAGGGCGCATGGGCATGAGACCACGAGAAAAACAAGAGCTCTTGAAATCCACTCCGAAAATCCCCCGCCTAATAGAAGGGGCGGAACAAGCGCAATAGCCGCCGCCAAAAACACAACAGCCGGCGTGTAGACTTTGGAAAATTTTGTGATGAACTTTTCGGTCGGAGCTTTCTTAGCCGACGCTTTCTCAACCATCTCAAGGATTTTGCTGACGGTTGACTCCTTGTCGGTTTTTGTTACCCGAACCTTAATGAGTCCTGTCAAGTTTACGGCGCCGCTTAGAACCTCCTCGCCCTCATCAAGTGAGAATGGGGCGGACTCTCCCAGAAGGGAAGACAGATCCAGCAGGGTGCTCCCTTCAATTGCCACTCCGTCCAGCGGAACCTTTTCGCCAGGTTTAACCACAATGACATCACCAACGGCAACATCCTCCGGCTTCTTGGAAATCACTCCCGACTCAGTCCAAACATTAGCCTCTTCAGGCTTTAGGCTCATCAATTCCTTGATGCTGCGGCGCGAACGATCGACTGCCAATCCTTGAAAAAACTCGCCAGCCTGGTAGAAAATCATTACCGCAACCGCCTCGGGATACTGGTTGACGCAAAAAGCTCCTATAGTGGAGATGCTCATAAGGAAATTTTCATCGAAAAAATCTCCGGCTGCGATATTTCTTAAAGCTTTTACTACTACATCAATTCCAAGCATCAGATATGCCGCTATGAAGAGAATCAATTTCACCTGCGGCGGAAAAGGGAATGCAAGAGCCGCAGCGTATATCAAAAGCCCCGTCCCCAGCCTAACCAGCCGGAGAATGCTTTCTTTAGCCAGCTTGGCTCCTCCTGAAGCCCTCCCATCGCTTTTTTCATGCACATTCACATCAGGCTCAAGAGCGTTTGCTATGCCCCTGATATCCTCAATGATACGGCCTTTGTCCGCGCCTCCGAATTCAACTCTCATCTCCTGAGTTGCAAGGCTCAGGGACGCGCTGATGACATACTCAAGCCTCTGCACCGAATCTTCTATTTTACCAGCGCAGTGCGGGCAGTTCAAGCCTTCCAACACAACGCACAACTGTTCAGACATTCCCGCTCCTCCTTCTAAATGCAATTATTCGAGCATTCAAGGCCTATTCATATACCTTCTTGTGCAAGATATGCTCCAGACCTTGCTGCAAAAGAGTTTTTACGTGTGAGTCATCAAGAGAGTAATATACGGTTTTCCCGTCCTTTCTGAACTTTACGAGATCATTTTGCCTAAGCACCCTCAACTGGTGAGATACAGCCGATTGAGTCATATCCAGCGCCAGGACGAGATCAGTCACATTGAGCTCTCCCTCCATGAGTGCATACAGTATCTTTATTCTAGTAGAGTCTCCAAACACTTTGTAGAAGTCAGCAACATCATATATGACCTCATCTGTCAGTGAAGCCCTCTGGCCGCTGAACTCGCCGCATTCGCAGCCTTCCTCAGAGCTTTCCTTTTTGCCTTCATCGCCCAAGCCCTTCTCCTCCTTTGGCATTTAAAACATCAAGCATATATGCTCATGCATTCATGTATTGAATATAACTGGCTTATATCTTTTTTCACATTAAAGCAGGGTTTATTAAATATGAACGTGTGCTCATATATTCATTATAAAGTGGCTTTACTCTGTTGTCAATGGTTTTTTAATTGATTTTGAAAATTTATCCCTTACAACTTTCTTAGTCTATAAAGCCTCAGGAATTATTTTTCAAGAGATTGCCGAATCAAATGCACATATGATCAATTGCTCATATATTCATTATACAACGTTTTTCGGAGAATGTCAACACATATTTTTTCCATTTGTTATACTGCTTTTCATATAAACCCCTATGAAGCTTCGCTTCACCACTAAGGATGAAAATATTAAGCCATTTGTGTGTTTGAGGCATGGACAAATGTCCATAAAATGTATTTTCGTACAAA
>JAISZB010000249.1 GCA_031269465.1 Clostridiales bacterium
AAATGCATTTACTTTTCCAGAAAATCCTTTTCTAAATCTAGTTCAATCTCTCAAAATCAGATCCGAGAAGAATTCAGTCAAGGAGTTTGATTCCATATAATATAGTATTATATGGAATGGCCTTAATAAAATATTAATTGTCAGCCTGCTTCTTGAGTTCAATAAGCTACTCATTGTTATATAAGAGGATAGCATGGATTTACGGCCTGAATCCGGAGCATCATTTCCTTGTTTGAAGAGCAATAACTTTACCTGATTCAATATGTTTCTCTGGACCATTCCCGAAGGTCGGGTTCCCTTCGGCTACAATCCACTTCAGTTTTACTATGATTTTGCTAGCTAGAGGGCTTATTCTCTTTTCGAAAAATTGAGGCCATATATTAAAACGAACTAGCGTGCTAATAATTGAGTCATTGATTGATGTATGACAGATGCTCGGAGGCTGCTGCCGGAGGATTTCGCGCTGCGCGTACGCTCCGAGCTTGCGAAAGGCGGTTGCGCGGAGTTGGAAAGCGGAGCGGAAAAGCAAGGCCAGTCCGGAGGGGCAGCGCGGAGGCATGTCTTCATAGTCGGCTCGAAGGGAATACCCGCCCGATACGGGGGGTTCGAAACTTTCGTCGAGAATTTGACGAGGCATGGGGGCGAGGCGATTCAGTACCATGTCGCCTGCATCGGGGGCGGCGCCGGGGAATTCTCCCACAACGGGGCACGGTGCCACCGCTTCCGCGCCCCGGATATAGGCGCCGCCAAGGCGATCTTCTACGACGCCGCCGCGCTTTCGTTCTTCATTGGTTATTGCGAGAAAAACGAAATCAGCAGCCCTGTATTCTACATTCTGGCGTGCAGGATCGGGATCTTCATCGCCCGCTTTAGAGCTGGAATCAAGAGGATAGGCGGCGTAATCCTCGTCAATCCCGACGGCCATGAGTGGAAGCGCGCGAAATGGCCGAAGCCCGTCAGGGCGTATTGGAAATACTCCGAAAGGAAGATGGTGGAGTGCGCGGACTTGGTCGTCTGCGACAGCGTGGAGATAGAAAAGTACATAAAGTCGGAATACGCGGGATGCAAGCCCAGAACGGCCTACATCGCCTACGGCGCAGACGTCGGGAGGTCGAGACTGGCGGACGGCGACGCGAAGTTCGCCCGCTGGCTAGAGGCGAACGCCGTCGAGGCGGGGGGGTACTACCTTGCCGTCGGCAGGCTGGTTCCTGAAAACAACTTCGAGGCGATGATCCGCGGATTCATGGCGTCCAAAACGAAGAGGAGCTTCGTGCTGGTGACGGAGTCGAGGGGCCGATACCTGGACAGGCTTGACAGGCGCCTGCGTTTCAGGGGCGACGGGCGCGTCAAGTTCGCCGGCCCGGAGTATGACGCCGAGCTCCTCAAGAAGATTCGGGAAAACGCCTTCGCGTACATCCACGGCCACGAGGTCGGGGGGACCAATCCGAGCTTGTTGGAGGCGATGGCGAGCACCGGCTTGAATCTGCTGCTGGACGTGCCGTTCAACAGGGAGGTCGCGATGGATTCGGCACTTTACTGGGACAAGGCGGACGGCTCTCTGCCAGAGTTGATCGACGCCGCCGAGCTGCTAGGCGGGGATGCGGCGGCCGAATTGGGATGCAAGTCTAAACTCCGAATATCTTCATATTATTCATGGAACTCCATAAGCCTGAAATACATTTCTCTTTTTTCAGAAATCCACAGTCCGGAAGTGAAAGCATGATCAGCATAATAGTTCCCGTATACAATGTCGGGAGATACTTGGGAAGATGCGTGGACTCCCTGCTGGTCCAGACGTACGCCGACATTGAGGTTGTGTTGGTTGATGACGGCTCTACCGACGGGTGCGCGGGAATATGCGACGGATACGCAAGGGGGGACGCCAGGGTAAGGGCGATTCACCAGGAGAATGGAGGCCTGTCCCGCGCCAGGAACGCGGGGCTCGACATTATGAGGGGCGAATACGTGGCTTTCGTCGACAGCGACGACTATGTGTCAGAGGATTTCTGCCGCACTCTATTGGGCGTCATGAGAAGATTCCAATCCGACTTGGCGATATGCTCCAGGTTTTATGTCAGTGAAAACGGAAGGAAGACGATGCGGTTCAAGTCAAGCGGCGAAGACGCCCTGATGGATTCCGAGCAGGCAATTTTGGAGATGAACAGCTACCGCAGCTTTGATTGGTCGGCATGCGGGAAGCTGTACAAGCGGGAGCTGTTTTCAAACGTACGATTCCCTGAAGGAAAAGTCAGCGAGGATAAATTCGTCGCATACAAGCTGCTTTTGAAAGCCGGCAGGATAGTCTACCATCCCGAGCCGCTGTACTACTACTTCCAAAGGAGCGGCAGCCTCTCCAGAAGAAAAAAAATCGATACTGACATGATCGAGGCTACATGGCTGCAAATGAGAGATGCAGAAAAAGTCTATCCCCGGCTGAAGGAAATACTGCATTGCAATTATGCACTGGTTACCATTTTAGTGTACGGGAATCATCTGAGATATAAAGCGCCTATAAATAAAGAAGATTTGCAGCGATATGTGGAAATAGTCAGAGACAACGAAAAATATGTTTTTAATTCTGGCGTATCTGCTCTTAGAAAAATACAGGCCTGGCTGTTTACCCATTGTCTGCCTGCATTTAGAGTTTTGTTTCTGCTTTACAAAAAGATAGACAGAGTATAAATCTAGAGAAGAGGTTTGACAAAACCAGTATGCGTTCCATCTTCCATCCATCGATCAGAGGGATAATGTTTCTGGCTTGCAATGAAGCTGATGTCCTTTTATTGTATGCAAGGAGGCGTTGAAACCTTATATATAAACTATAAGGGAAGGGCTGTTTTAATTTGATATGAAAATAAATATGAAACATTCCGAAATGATAATGTCTTTCCTGTTATTAATGAGCTTTTGCGGCTTTCTCACAGGAGATGTAATAATTGCGCCGAAGTATGGCTTTTATGGTACAGCCAGTGATGACTATAAGTACTATATATCATTGTTTAGCATAATGATAGGGTATATCTTGCTTTTTTCAAAGACTCTTGCTTATAGAGAAAAACGCATGCAACTGATAGCTGGTGAGTCTCAATATATCATATTGGTAACACTGCTTTTCTATATAATGTCGTATTTAATCGCTCGCCATATCGGTTATACAGTAGGGCACAGAACTTATACTTCGCTAGTTTACATTTCTTTGCCAGTGCTTCTGTCATTCTGCGGGATCAATCTGATCTCAAGACACATCATTCATTCAATTTTTAAACTTTTTTTGCTTCTATCTGTAATTATGTATATATATGTTCTGATTGAAAAATACACTTTTTCTTCAATTGATTTTTTTGAAATAAGTTTTATCAATTCTAAGAGTCCTCTAGAAGATTCTTACCTGTCATTTCCAGCCATAGGTTTTTACATTTATTTCAATAACGTTAAATATTTCGGAAATATAGAATACCAACGAAAAAATGTAAATTTTTATTTTTGGCTAAGTCTCATATTTACTATTTTGACTTGGAAGCGTCTGAATGTATTGTTCGCAGTTTTCATTTTTATAACTTCAGCCTTTATCAACTATGATCGCCTCGTTTCAAAGAGAATGCAATTAGTTACAGCGTTAGCTATAACATCTTTAACGTATTTTTATATTTTATTTCTTGAAGGTAAATTCTGTTCTCTTGATATTGTGAATAAAATCACTTCATATCGCGGCTGGCTTTTAAGCGTGTGGAAAAGCTCAAACTACCTGTCATACGGGTTAGGGTCGTCATCTGAGATAGTAGGCAGAGCGCTCGGGTATCCATACAGGGACATAGAAATGGACTTGGTAAGGGTTTTTCTTGAACTTGGGCTTTTCCCGCTGTTTGTCTTTGTTTTCTGCTACGTAAAGCTATCCGGTCGAAGACTGTACTCATACATGGCTTCGCTGTTTCTTTTAGGCTCAATGCTAGTAGCGGGATTCACCAATTTTGTCTTTGGCTTGTACATAGTGTTGCTTTCCATTATGTGTACAAGAGATAGATTGCAAGAAATGCCTCTCAAACAATCTGGGTTCTCAGGGAAGGCCGATTTTAGCGCCAACCTGAAATCAGGCTTGAATCGTAGCAAAACAGTTGGACGTTATGCTTGAAATTTGTATAGGATTCCACGGAAAATGCCGATCTAAAATGCCAGCGGGATAATACGTCTTTTTGTAGCGGATCCATCCTACTTATTTGGAGTATTCAGACATTTCGTCTTGAGAACGTAGCCTAAAACGAACCATTACATTTAAAATTTCTGCCTATTTTCCTTAATAATATTCCCGATATGCATAATATGGGGATTATTATTAAGGAGGGTCGGCTAGGCAAGCGACGGCGCTGGCTCCCGGACGCGGCGGGATGGATTCGTCGAGCCTAGAATCGGATGAAGCTAACTCTATAAACGATACTCTTCATGAATTTCGAGATTGCTTCAGCCGCAAAGCTACTTTTGGATATTTTGCAGTTTTTGTTGTTAGCACCGTTGCAGTTTCGGATTCCGGAGGATCGGCTTCAATTATAAGAGAACTCAATATTGATCCACTATATTATTGCAGTCTAGTGGGATTTTTTAGAAGCTCCGCCTGCGATTTATGGAATGCGGGGATTTGCCGGCTCAAAATGCCGCCTGAATCCCATCTTGCATATAAAGCCGGCGACAGGTTCATCCTGCTGGGCGATGGCGCCAGCCAAAGCAAGGAAGGCGGGAAGACGCCCGGAGCCGCGGTCGTGCACCAGGATTCCGGGGATTCTTCGAAACCTGAATTCATACGGGGGCATATGTTCGGATGCATGGGCCTCGCTGCAGGGAGTTCGCTGAAATTATTCTCATCTCCCATAATAATCGAGCTCCATACTAAGATCAGCGGCATGATCAGAAAATTCTCAGCCGGCTCCAGCCCTCTTGATGTACATAATATAGACCGCTGCCATGAGGCGGCTGCCGCTGTGGCTGATGAATTTATACATAATAATGATAGTGACTCAGAAGGCAAAAAAGGCGGCAAAGGCGGAAAATCCGATAAGCACAGCGTCGAAAAGAAGAAAGTCGATAAAGCCGATAAGGGCGGCGAATCGGCGCGCATAGCCCGCATGGCCGCAGACGCCGGGATTCTGGCCGCATCCATGGGAAT
>JAISZB010000146.1 GCA_031269465.1 Clostridiales bacterium
CCTCTGAATTGCAACTAAATGCCATATAATGTAATTTTAATTGACTATTATTGTATATATTGGGATAATACTACATATTGATCGACAATATATGATATAATAACCATCTTTTTGCAAAATGTCGGAACAGCTACATAAATCCACAAAAGTGAGCATGAGAAGAAGCAATGAGGAAAAAGGACTTCTCGCAAAACTGGCAAGCGGGTTGTTGGATAGCATTATAGGTGATACAAGTATATAAAAAACGGTGAACCTGTTTCTTATAGAGAGGGTGAATCAAGCCGTTTCTTTAATGGAACTCCTAATGTGCATTTTTAGATCTAGCAGAATATTTTCAATAGTCTATGCTTTTTAAGTATAATGAACTGAATTGCAACTATAATTCAGACTTTGCTGCTTGGATTGTTATACATTTCTCACAATTAATTCTAAGTCTGATTTCAATAGTCACGTTTATATTGGTAGATATTTTGTGATTTTTCAAAATGCACATTAGGAGAATGGAAAAGAAAATGAGAGAATCCCAGGAAGGTTGTCAAGAACTTCGTCCGTTTCGCGCATGTGGTGAACTCATAAGCGGGGGCGTGTCTCGTATCTATCACCGTCCATCGGCTCGTTCTGCTTCACAGACATCCAGTTTCAGGAGGTCGGCAATATGGGTAGCACACGACGAAAGCTCGCTTCTCCCCAGGCGCTTCCGTCGCGCGCCCTTCGCCTTCTTCTCCGCAGCCTCGATCCCCCCTTCAAGCGACTAAGGCTTCATATGCAAATCGTATACGCCGCGAGGGCTTCTGAAAAGCCATATCTGCAGCGCCCAACGTGCCGGACTCCATCTGGCTCATTGTCGCGGCCGCGCTAAGGAGCCGGAATTTCCCAGCCCTCCTTCTCGCGCTTATTCAAGGCGACAAGGATGGAGCCTGACTATCCATAGCCTTTGGATAATCAGGCTCCATCCTTATATTAAGTATCAAGTTGATTTGCGACCAAATTCAGCTATGGCGATTTCCTATAATAATCAAAAGCAATAAATATCCTCACTCAACAGGAACTTCGTCGATTACAGGCGCATCTTGACCGCTGGAATCTGATGACGGCGCTCCTGAATCATATACAGGCGGCTCTTCATAAGACGGCTCCGGTTCGGGAACAGATGCAGGCTCCGGTTCTGGAATAGGGGCAGGCTCCGGTTCGGGAATAGGAGCAGGCTCCGGTTCAGAAATAGGGGCAGGTTCAGAAGGCGGAGCAACTGTCTCAGGCTCTCTGGCAGGGGCAAGCGTTTGAGCGGGAGCTTCAGTCTGCATCTGCTGCGGAGCTTCCGACGGAGTTTCCGGAACAACGTATGCGGGTCCGGAACCGACGCGAACCTCTGCGGCAACAGCCCTGTAGTAGCTGCTGTTTACCTTTTCGGTTGAGGCTTCAGCTCCGTCTTGATAAACAGTTTTGTAAAGGTTGTATATCACTCCGTCCCTTGGAGCTTTTTCCACAACCCTGGTTCCCAGCGGCATGGAAGGATCATATGTTATTTTTTCGCTTCCAGGCTTCACTGTTTCTACATATTCATTGAAAAATTTCAAGGAGCGGCTGGGATCATGAGCTTCGTATCCATAGATGTTAACCGCCAGCTTAGTGCCTTCGATGTAGCACTCCAAGAAGATTGGAAACTCTGTGTTGTTTTTGAATTTCAAGTCCAGGTAGTCTCCAGCAAGCGTAGCATCGTAGGCATAGTCCAAATAGCCCACTTTGAGGGAGTGGTTCGTGCGCTCCACAACTTCCAGCTCAGCGTATAGGACCGCATTGTACAGAGTGCTTGAAACTTGGCAGACTCCTCCTCCGAGGTCATCTTCAAGCTTCCCGTTTATAATGACTGGCGCCGGAGCATAGCCGTTTTCAGCTGTGCTTGGTCCCAGAGCTTCGTTTGTAGAGAATATTTCTCCCGGTTGAAGGGTTTTATTATTGACTTTGCTCGCAGCGTTAGTAATATTGATGTTCCTGCCGTTCGCCCCCGGCGAGAATCTGGTGCTGAAAGAGCCAATGAGGCTCTGGGCCTTTGAAACGTCCTCTTCAGTATAGCGAGGAGGGATTTCATCCAACACAACATCCACAGTTCCTGGGGAGTTTGCAGCAAGAAGCTCATTGACTTTGTCTGAAGTCGCTTTGACGTTCATTTCGGCTCCAGATTCTTCCTTGGTTATTATAAAGACGCCATTGTCGCGATCTATTGCCGCGTCTTTAGGATCCACATGCACTTGTTCGGCAATCAAGCCAACTTTATCTTGGACCGCCGAAGAGTCATAGCTGTAAGGCGGTTCATATGTAATGTCGTGAGGCGTGTTCTCAAGCGCAATTATTTTGCTGTATCGCTCTTGCAAGCTTCCCTGCCTTGCGTAAGCGTAGGCTTCTTCGACCGCCTTGGTGAAATCCAATCTGGGATTGAACTCATCAAATTTGTAAATATACTCCTTGCCTCCGCCCTTGACGGTGATCGTCTTCGCTTCAAGTCCAGGCTGGAAGGCGGCTATCACCTTGGCTAAGGCGTCGGCCTTGCTTAGTCCTCCTACATCTACTCCATTTATCCTAATGTTTTTATATATGCTAGCTTCATCTACAGTCGCCTGCATATCCATGTATTCGCTGTAAGACATGAAGCCCATCACAGATCCGGTGGCAACTCCTACCAAAACTAACACAAGCAGTATTCTAAGAAGCAATTTTCCTATTTTTTTGTTCATGCAATCCTCCCCTCCCATTTGGAAGATGAAATGACATATTCGCAGTGCGCGTTCAATCACCTCATCAGCTTCCTCTCCCAGCTCCAAATAAGCCAGGAATGTTTCTCACTGCAATTTCATCCCAAGGAGATTGCGTCAACGACGAGAAACCGTTGGCGCAATCTCCTTGAAACGCAATTGCATTCCTTAATCCTAGACATGGACAAGCTTAAGCCTGCAAATCCAAATGCGCTGCGCTTCAATCCAATCAATCAGCACTGCTCATTTAAGCTTATTATACCATATTCTGATGCCGATCACAAGCAAGGAAGAGCTGAACAGGCTTCTGTAATAATATTTAATAACTTCATAATATTGCTTAATATTTAAATCCATTATTTTATTTGAGGCATATTGCACTGCAAACTCTATAATTTCAATATATCATTCTTTTCATTTAAATTTTATCATAATCATTTATAAATCGACTCAGCGCCAGATTTATTGGATTAAACACCTTTCCTTGCATTTATATGTTTCCGAAGCATTCCATTTAGAAGATGAGACAGTCTTATTATAGTTTAGCAGAATTGAGCTGTCATTATTCAAGTTAAAAATAGTCTTGGATGATTTTGGATAAAAGCTCCAATAGAATTTTACGATATTCGTAAAATATTTATTGACAATGATTCGATTATGTTTTATAATTGTTTTAACGCAGGGGTTGTTGAAGGAAGCCTTAGATTGAAGCTTAGGACAGCAACCTTTATCTCTTGAAGTGCGGCGAATTCGGTTTCATTCCAGTAACGCTTCCGCACATGCCAATTAAAGTCGCAACCTCAAGTAAATATACCGATTTTCCGCCAAAGAAACCTAGGTGCTTTCATATGCGAATCAGTTTAGTCTTTTTCGCAAAAAAGCTGCTACGGCATTGCAAAGCAACTTGAGGGTCTAGGAGGTTCAGGAATGATTTCTGTCAACTTGGATGTAGTAATGGCAAAGAGAAAAATCAGCCTGAATGATCTCTCCGCCAAGACGAATATATCCACGACTAACCTATCTATACTGAAGACCAATAAAGCCAAGGCTGTGCGCTTTTCAACGCTTGAAGCCATCTGCCGGGCGCTGGGGTGCCAGCCAGGCGATATCTTGGAATTTAAAGATAGTCAATAACCCACCGACTCATTTTGGACGTCCATCACGTAGAGGCCTGTAAGATCAAAGGCGACGCTCCGAACAACCTACAGCATTATGCGAGGAATGCCGCAGCGACTGCTATCCGGGCAAACTGAAGTTGAATATCAAGAGAGGACAATCTTTCAGAGACGCCGCATTCATGGGATTTATGCGTTGGGCATTAACAAGCTTGACAGTCATGAGTTTATTTACAAATAATGGTATATTACATCTAATTTAGTCAATGTCATAAAACTATTGAATTTCTGTCTATTTTCCTTTATAATATTCCCGATATGCATAATATATGGATTATTATTAAGGAGGGTCGGCTAGGCAAGCGACGGCGTTGGCTCCCGGACGCGGCGGGATGGATTCGTCGAACCTAGAATCGGATGA
>JAISZB010000208.1 GCA_031269465.1 Clostridiales bacterium
CGGTTTTTCGCCTGCTAGGGGGCGCGGTTTTTCGCCTGCAAGCTGGCGCGGTCTTTCGCCTGAAAGCGGGCGCGGTTTTTCGCCTGCAAGCGGGCGCGGTTTTTCGCCTGCTAGCGGGCGCGGTTTTTCGCCTGCAAGCGGGCGCGGTTTTTCGCCTGCAAGCGGGCGCGGTTTTTCGCCTGCAACACGACCGAATTTACTGGCTATAAACATACAATGCGACAATGCAGGAAGGCACGGCGATTTATAGCGTCTTGAGCGTGCCCTACATCAACAGCGGAAGCTATACTGATATGCAAATGAAAGTTCCTGTTTTGGAGCTTGACTGTACAGCGAGCGCGATTGATATCGGCGTTTCGCACCATGAAAGTGGATATTCAAGCTGCCAAATAGGTACATTTGAGTGCAAATCGGTATAATACAAAGCGCAAATCATCTAACGGTAAAAGAGGTGTAAGTCAATGAGG
The DNA here is from genome assembly GCA_031269465.1 of Clostridiales bacterium. GTDB lineage: Bacteria > Bacillota > Clostridia > Lachnospirales > WQUN01 > JAISWZ01. The sequence continues at coordinate 468 of JAISZB010000208.1, forward strand.
GAAGGGCTGCTGGGTGCACTGAGAGGAGTTTTGGCCAAATGGAATGCCCTGCAAAGGAATCAGCAAATTCGTCTAGCTGCAATCACGGCTGTCTTTTTTCTCATTCTAGGCATTACGGTATATTTAACTCTCAGAACCAAGATGGAAGTCTTGATAGACAATAGGGACATAACATCGATTTCCAGCATGCAGTCAGCCCTAAACGCCGCAGGGATTAAAAACGCCCGAATTAACAATGGACGCGGGCTTGCCGTGGATGAAAAAAAAGTCATAGATTCACAGGTTCTTATAGCCGAGCAGGGGCTTCTGGCGGAAAACGGCGTTTCGGGATTTACTTATCTAGATGCTCTCAACTTTAGCGGAATGGGCACCACGGAAACGATAAAAAAAGAAAATATGAAAAAGGTGAAGGAAACCGAGCTTTCAAACGCTTTGAAACTTTTCGAAGGGATAAGCAAGGCGACCGTAAACCTTACCATACCAGATGAAAATTACTATTTCGTAAAGCCAGAAAATACGGCTCGCGCCAGCGCAGTGCTGACTGTGGCAAGCCCTCTGGGAAAAGCCCAGTCGCTTACGGTCGCTCGCTTCATCTGCGCGAGCGTTGTAGGACTCCAAATGGATTCCATAGAGATTTCGGATCAAAATTATAATGTAGTGTATTCTGGGTTGCAAGAGTCTTCAGGTGGCGTTGGGACGCAGCATGATCAGGAGCTTTTAAGGAAAAACGAGATTGAGATGAAGATAAAGGTCTCGCTCGCGCCACTATTCGACTCTGTTGCAGTCATCAACGACAATCTAAAGTTCAATTGGGACAAATCTGTTGAAAGCAGCTCCATATTGTCTTCTCCTATAGATGGAAGCGATACGGGGCTGGTCATAAGGGAAGAGAGCGAGAAGACTGTTTCAGAAGGCGCGGCTGCAGGAGGAGCTCCGGGCGTTGCGGCCAATGACCAAGCCTCAAGCTCTTATCAAACCTCGTCAGGGGGAAACTCAAGCACTTCAAGCAAGGCCAGCAATACAGAATATGGATACAACAGGACGGATAGGACCGTAGAGTCCTCAAGCGGCGCGCTTGCGGCAAAAGATTCGACCATTGCGGTGATGGTCTACCGAAACAAGATCTACAATGAAACCGCCATGCGGGGGAGCAGCCAGCTGGCAGGGCAGACATGGAATGAATTCAAGGAAGGCGCCGCGGAAACGCCTCTAGCCATCGACTTTGAGCCTATACGGGATATAATAGCGAAGGGCACCGGCTTGGATGCCGAAGCAATATCTGTATACGGCTATGAGGTTCCGGTGTTTGTGGACGCGCAGGAAAGCCCCAGGAATATTTCGCAGATAGTGATGTTTGCGATATTGGCTTTGCTTCTTCTTATGCTTCTTTTCGGCCTTATGAGTAAGATGCCGCCGGTAGAGGTCACGGAAGTCGAGCCGGAGCTTTCTGTCGAGGAGCTTCTGGAGAGCACGCGCATTGAAGCCAGAAAAGAGGCCGAGGCCCAGAAGCTTAGGGAAATTGACTTCTCCAAGGACTCTGAGTCAAAGAAGATGATAGAGAAGTTCGTGAATGAACGGCCTGAGGCCGTGGCTCAGCTGCTTCGCAACTGGCTAAACGACAATTGGGAGTGATGGCTATTGACTGCCGCTGAGCTGACAGGCCGCGAAAAGGCGGCGATTCTTCTTATAACCTTAGGCCCGGAAAAATCCGCCCTCGTCTTCAAGCATTTGAAGGAAGACGAGATTGAGGCCTTAACCCTCGAAATCGCGAATATAACAGCAGTCATGCCCGAGACGAAGGAAAGCGTTCTGGAAGAATTCTACCAGGTATGCCTAGCTCAAGAATACATTACAGAAGGTGGAATAACCTACGCCAAGCAGATTCTAGAGCAGGCGTTGGGAGAATCAAAGGCCTACGAGGTGATCAGCAGGCTTACGGTTTCCCTGCAAGTAAAGCCGTTTGACTTCATAAGAAAAACGGATACATCTCAAATTTTAAATTTCATCCAGTATGAGCACCCTCAAACCATTGCGCTCATATTGTCATACTTGAAGCCCAAGAAAGCGGCTGATGTCCTCGCGAATCTTTCTGCGGACAAGCAAACTGACGTAGCTCGCCGCATTGCCATGATGGATCGCACGTTTCCTGATGTAATAAAGGAAGTCGAGAAAGTCCTGGAGAAAAAGCTATCCAGCATGCTGACCGAGGACTACACTACAGTGGGCGGAGTAGATTCAGTGGTTGAGATCTTAAACCAGGTGGACAGGTCTACGGAGAAGCACATTATGGAGTCCTTGGAGGAAGAGGATTTAACCCTTTCAGAGAATATAAAAAAGAAGATGTTCCTATTTGAAGACATACTTAATCTGGACAACCGCTCCGTGCAGTCGCTTTTGCGCCAAGACATCGACAACCGCGAGCTGGCCTTGGCGCTTAAGGGGTCAAGCTCCGAGCTTCGGGAGCTTATATTCGCGAACCTTTCCAAGAGGCTTGCCGCAATGATAAAGGAAGACATGGACTATATGGGTCCGGTGGGAAGGCTGGATGTGGAGGAAGCGCAGCAGAAGATAGTAAATGTCGTGCGCAGGCTTCAAGAATCCGGAGAAATCATAGTTGCCAGAGGCGGAGGCGATGTGATTGCCTAATGTCATAAAAGCTGGCAGGGTCATTTTCTCAGGGGAAGCTCCGGTTTTCGCTCCAACTGAAATCTCTGTTCCAGAGGCTCAAAAGAATGGGAATTCGGCGCGCGGCGGCCATGGGAATGAGACAATGGAGAGGATTCGCGAAAGAAGCCTGGAAGAGGTTCAAGATGAAGCGGAAATGACGCTTCTGGCGGCCAAGAATGAAGCTCAGATTTTATTGGACAAAACTAAGGTGGAGGCGGAAGAGCTTAAGAGGCTGGCCGCTGAAGATGGCAGGAAGCAAGGATATGAGGCGGGATGGAGCGAAGGCGCGGAAAAGGCCGAATCTTTGAAGGAGGAGGCTCAGAGGATTCTAGTTGAGGCTAAGGCGCAGAGCAAATGGATTCTGCAGGGTTTGGAAGGGCAGGTTGTGGAATTCATCATTAAAATAGCTGAAAAGCTGATTGGAGGCGCATCCAGGCTAAACCCTGAGGTCATAGCGCATCTTATGAGGCAAGGGCTCGAAGAGGCGCCACGCAAGGGAGGCATTGCCATACGGGTAAATCCGGACGACTATGCAGCTGCGTCGGAGGCGCTTTCTGAAATCCCCGGGGCAAGCGGAGCGACACTTGTCAAGGATCAAACAATTGAAAACAAGGGATGCATAATCGACACGCCGATTGGAAGCATAGACTGCAGCCTGGACAAGCAGTTTCAGGCTTTGAAGGAGGATATAATGCTGCTTTATGAAATGAGGTCTGAATAATGCCTGAGAAGCGGCAAATAGAGGATTTCGCTCCATTTGACTTGTCAAAGTATGAAGCCGTGCTTGATAGGAAGTATGTAAAAAAGCTGGGCGTGGTGTCTCAAGCCGTGGGGCTTGCCATAGAGTCGGCTGGTCCGGACGTTGCGGTGGGAAGCGCATGCAGAATCATCTCCGCCGATGGCGAGAGGACGGTTTTAGCCGAGGTCGTGGGATTCAAGGGAAAAAGCATCCTTTTGATGCCTCTGGGCGACATGAGCGGCATTGGCCCGGGAAGCGCCGTCGAGGCCGGAGGCAAGCCCATGACAGTCAAGGTATCAAGAGAGCTGCTGGGAAGGGTGCTAGACGGGCTCGGCAAACCCATGGACGGCATGGCCGAGCTTTCGGAAGGCTTTGATCAGAGCATAGCCAATCCTCCTCCTAATCCGATGTTAAGGAATAGGATAAAAAGCCCGCTTGTTTTGGGAATCAAGGCGATTGACGGACTTCTCACCATCGGTAAAGGCCAGAGAGCTGGAATATTTGCGGGGAGCGGCGTTGGAAAGAGCACTTTAATGGGCATGATCGCCAGAAATACAAGGGCGGATGTAAATGTCATAGCGCTAATCGGCGAGCGTGGGAGAGAAGTTCGGGAGTTCATAGAAAAAGATCTGGGCGAGGAAGGACTCATGCGCTCGGTATTGGTAGTAGCGACCTCTGACAAGCCGGCGTTGGTCAGGCTTAAGGCGGCTGAAACTGCTACTGCGATCGCTGAGTTTTTCAGGGACAAGGGAGAGGATGTTCTTTTGCTGATGGATTCCCTGACCCGATACGCCATGGCGCAGCGCGAAGTCGGCCTTGCCGCTGGCGAGCCGCCGGTTTCGCGCGGCTATACGCCATCAGTGTTCGCCGCCATGCCGAAGCTTCTCGAACGTGCGGGTAATTCAGACAAAGGCTCTATCACAGGACTCTATACTGTCCTGGTGGATGGAGACGATATGACTGAGCCTGTAACTGACACTTCCAGGGGAATACTGGACGGGCATATAGTGCTGAGCAGGAAAATGGCCAATAGGAACCATTATCCGGCAATAGATGTCTTAGCCAGCATTTCCCGCGTCATGACGGACATAATAAGTAAAGAGCATAAAGATTTGGCGAACCGCATTAAAAAGGCGATGGCGGTTTATGCTGACGCCGAGGATATCATTTCTATCGGAGCTTATGCCAAAGGCAGCAACGCGGAAATAGACGACGCTATAGAAAAACGGAAAAAGATTGATGAATTCCTGATTCAGGAGATATCTGAGAACTATTCTTTCGAGGATACCTTGAGGATTATGGAAGGCATTATATCCTGAAAATAAGTTATGTTCACGCGAGGTGGTGCAGCGCATGGCGAAATTTAACTTTCGCTTGCAAGGATACCTGAATGTGAAAGAAAAGCTGGAAGGCCAGCGCAAGATGGAATACGGGCAAATGCTCCAGGCGCTGGAGAAGGAGAAAGCAAATCTGTTCATGCTTGAAAGCGAAAAGGCTCAGTGCCTGGGGCTTTTCAAACTAACAATAAGCTCAGGCAAGAAAGGCCTTGATCCTGAAGAGATGAAGCGCTACAACAGCTATTTAAGCCGCATCGCAGCCATGATAAACCGCCAGTCAGCGAAGGTTGCTGAGGCGGAATCCTCTGCTGAGAAGAAGCGCTTGGAGCTTCTGGAGGCGATGAAAGAACGGAAGATGCTTGATACCTTAAAAGACAAGGCTCGAGCAGTCTACAACAGGCAGGAGCTTCTTGATGAGCAGAAGGCCGCGGATGAAATAGTGAGCAGCAGGTTCAAGAAGAACGCCCGGTTGTGAAACTCATGTCCACAATCTTTTTCATAGGGAGGGTTTTCAGGTGGCTAGCAAAGACTCGCCAGGCCAAACTTTAGATGACGCGGCGAATCTAAAAAAAGGGGGAAGGGAAAAGAAGAAAAAAAGCATCGCCCCAATGCTGGTTCTTTTAGGAGTACTTGCCGCTATAGCTGCATTTTTCTCATTAAACCTCTTCGGAGCAAGAGATAATTACTTGTACCCTTTATTAAGGAAAATTCCAATAGCGGGAAATCTCATGCCTGATGCTGAAATGGAGCTTACATTGGAGGAAAGCAAGGCGAAAATCCAAAGCCTTCAGACTCAGCTGGAAAAAGCTGAAACCGGTTTGGCAGAAGCTGAAAAGCTAAATTCAATCTATGCCGAAGAGATTAAAGGCCTTAAAGCATTGGAGGGGCAGATGTCAGCCTTTAAAGAAGAAAAGGCCCTTTTCGATGCGGCTGCCGCTCTTCAGAATCCTGAAGCCTTTGCGGCGTACTATAAATCTATGAATCCGGATCTTGCGGAGCAGCTTTATCCTGAAGCGGCAGCTGCCACTTCAGCCGTTGCGGAGGCTAGGAAGCTTGCCTCTACAATCGAAAAAATGGATGAAGCAAGCGCTGCGGCAGCTTTAGAGCAGCTTATGGCTACGGATATGGACTTGGTAGTGCTTCTTCTTAAGAATATCAACGCAAAGCGAACAGGAGAGCTGTTGGAGCAGATGCAGCCAAAAAACGCCGCGTCTGCAATAAAAATGATGGCCCCTCGGCTTCAAGGGTTTTAGCGTTAAGGGCTTAAAGGATTTTAGAGAAAAAGATAAGTTCTTTTGTAAAAGAGCCTGTAAAAGGGCTTGGCATTAAATCTTCCTTTGGAGGCGGATATGGAGCTTCAAATGATTAAAGGCGCCGGCGTTGCGAGCAATCATCCGCAATCGAAAAATATTGGAAATTCTAAGCTAAAAGGCGGAGGATTTGATTTTTTTCTGGATGCCGCGAGCAAAAGCCAGGCAAGATCCGCCCAGGCTAAGCCGAAGAGCGCCGTCTCGGGAGAAATCAACCGGCGGGGCGCAAGGGCTTCCGGCTTGGAGAAAAGGCGCGAGAGGCTGAAAAAGCCGGATGAAGGTAAGAGAGATTTAAGAGAAGATGCTTCCTGGGAAGACAGAGCTAAAGACATCCGAGATGAAATGATCGAGCCGGGAAAAAAAGAAGGATGCGAAGCTTCATATAGTGAGGATTGCCTAGATTTAGAAGAATTTAGGGGCCATATAATGGACTGCCTTGAAGAAGAGCTTGAAATCAGCCTGGAACAGTCGGCTCAAGCGATCCTTCTTTCCGGCGCGAAGCCGGAAGGCCTAAGTGGCGAAGCCGCAGTGGAAGAATGCCTGGAGAACGTGGAGAAGCTTTTTTTTTCCTCTGAAAGCCAAGCGGCATCAACCGCGTCAGAGGAAAAAGAAAGGGTTGCCTTTGAAGAAGGATGGCTCGTACAACCGGAAGGATCAGGCCCCGCTGTTGAAAGAACCTCGATCAGCGCCGAGAAGCTTGCGGCTTCGGCATCTAAAATCGCGGATGAAGAGAGGCGCTTGCCGGATCATGCAGACATCAGTTCCTGTGAATCTTTTAAAAGCGCGCCTTTAGAGAAGCCGCTGGATGCCGGCGCGCTCGAATCCCAAGGCGGGTCGCCCCCGGAAAGCGAATTCGAAGACTTGGAGGAGGCGGATGACAGGAAGGGGCCGGAGCAGGCATTTGCCGTATTGGAAGAAACTCTCGGCAATGAGGCTTTGGAAGAGGCAGAAATTGAGGCGACAGCGCAGGAGAGCGCGCTGCGGCAGATGATCGGCCAGATAAAAGCTTCGTCGGCAGCTGGATTGACTCGTCTTAGGATAACGCTCAAGCCTGAATCCCTGGGTGAGGTAACGCTTAAGGTAACGTCTGAAAATGGAGTGATAGCCGCCAGATTCACAGCCTCTGATGCGCGCGCCAAAGAAATCATTGAAAGCGGCTTGGGTCTTTTAAGAGACGCATTGCGCGAACAGGGCTTAAATCTATCCCAACTTTCCGTTAATGTAAGCGGTGCCATGGATGAAGGCGCGAAAGATCCGGAAGATAGGGGGAGGCAGCCCAAGCGCAGGCAGGAAAAGCGCGGCGAAGGACGCAACTCATTTGAGGCCGCAATTAACCTGATGAACCTGAAAGCATAAGAAAAACCATGGAGGAAAACTGATGTCTGAAAATCTATGGACGGACTCAGTCCGCCCTGAAGCGGCGCAGATCCTAAAATTCGGGGAATCCAAGCAAAACGATCTGGACAAGGACGCCTTCTTGAGGCTTCTGCTTACTCAGCTTAAATATCAAGACCCTCTTAATCCTGTAGAGGACAAGGAGTTCATCGCTCAGATGGCTCAGTTTACATCCCTCGAGCAGATGAGAAACATGTCTTTGTCCATGGAAAGAGCTTTTGGCTGTGGACTTATAGGAAAAGTCGCATCGGCGACCTGCGCGGACTCTTCCGGAATGAAGAGGGATGTAAAGGGAGAGGTAGATGCAGTGGTCATCAGAAACGGCGAGGCGTACTTGAAGATTGGAGAATACGAGGCTCCTATAAGCTCTGCGAAGGAGTTCATGAATTCATGTCATAATAGCGAATAAAATATAGGATAATTCTATTCAATATATGGCAATTAATTACAAAGGCTTGAAGTAAAATAATATAAGCCCTTTGCGCTGGCTCTCTTTCTTTATAAATATACTGATTTTCATAGAAAACTGCTTTTTTGGAGCTTGATTATACTGCGAGCGCGAAATGCCGACATCAATCGCTCTTGTACAACCAGACCTCAAAGTCGGAACTTGTGGGTGCAAATCAGTATGCTTGAAAGCGCCAAAATGAGAAAGAATAATAATTGAGCTTCGCGCTTGAAGCGCTCTTGAATTAAAACGCAAGGCAAAGGGGGTTTTTACTATGATGCGGTCAATGTTTACCGGCGTGTCCGGATTGCGCGTGCATCAAACCAAGATGGATGTCATTGCGAATAATATTTCCAATGTCAATACAGTCGGATACAAATCAAGCAGAGTAACATTCAACGAGGTTTTCACCCAGACAATTTCTTCAGCCAGCGCACCCAATCCCGCGATAGACAGAGGCGGCGTCAATCCAATGCAGATAGGCCTGGGCGTAGGCATCGCGTCAATCGACAAGGCGATGGCTACAGGCGCCGCTCAGAGAACTGACAACCCGCTGGATCTGATGATACAAGGGGATGGGTTCTTCATTCTGGAGGACGGTTCAGGCACTTATTTTACAAGGGCGGGAAACTTCATTCAAGACAGCGAGGGCTTCATCACCTTAAATGGAATGAAGCTGATGGGCTGGGACAGCCATTGGAGCAATGACTCGCTTGAGTATGCCATAGATCGCTCGGAATCGACTCCGCTTCAGATATCAGGACAGAAGGAGTATATGGCTCCTTCTATTACTACAAGAGTCGACATAAGCGGAAACATCAATCCGAATACAGATCCAGTGGTCAAAAGAACCATGTCATTCTATGATTCTGTCGGAAACAAATATATTTTGGATGTAAACCTAGAGTACATTCCCCCAGACGCCGCGGACGCGACAGCTACGAATTGGATGGTGTCATTCGCAAACGAGCCGAGGATATACGTAAATGGCGATCGCAGCGACTACATTGAAATTGAGCCGATAGATTCATTTGAGATATCCTTTGACAGGAATGGAGCCATCATCCCGCTGGCAAGCGGCGATCCTCCCTCATACAACATAGAAGTCAAGCCTTCTGGACCATTAAAGCCGGCATCCACAATAGGAAGCGAGCCGGATGGAGCTATAGCGCTTGATTTTTCAGGGTTGAATCAGTTCGTAAACGAAAGCACAAACGCGATAGCAATAAATAAAGACGGAAACGCTCCAGGGCGCCTGTCTGGGCTTAGCGTAGGCGGAGACGGAAAGCTGACTGGAAGATACTCCAACGGCTTGACAAGAACTTTAGGCCAGATACCCATAGCTCAGTTCAAGAATGCGGCAGGTCTTGACAAAGTAGGCAAAAGCCTTTTCGCCACAACCCCGAACTCCGGTGAATTTGACGGAATCGGAGTAGATGGCGAGCTTCAGGGAGGGGTTCTCGAAATGTCAAATGTAGATCTTTCGCAAGAATTTACCGAAATGATAACTACTCAAAGAGGATTTCAGGCGAACTCAAGGGTAATAACAACTTCCGATGACATGTTGCAGGAACTTGTCAATTTGAAACGGTAGGAAGAGTCTATGATCACAATTACTAAACTTAACGGGCAGCGAGTGACTGTCAACTGCGACCTAATAGAGACCATGGAGTCTACTCCCGATACAATGATTACAATGACAACAGGAAATAAGCTTATAGCCAGAGAATCGATAGAGACTTTGGTAGGCGAGGTGATTTCCTACAAGAAAGAGCTGAACCAGTTCACCTGACGAAAGAGGCTTAAAAAACAGAAGCGAGCGTACAGGCGGTGCCGTCATGGGAACGATTCTTGGATTTTTTGCAGGCGCCGCAACCATCGCCCTTTCAGCAATCCTTGCCGCAGGTTCCGGCAAAGCGGCGGTTTTGGCGCTATGGAACCCTTCTTCAGCATTCATCGCCCTTGGAGGCTGCGCGGCTTCGACAATTGCCGCATTCGGACTGAAAGGCGTTTTTAGCGGCCTGAGCGCTGCCGGTAGAGCTTTGGTCAAGAGGCCTGACCCGCTTCACGGCATTGATGCCATATCAATGCTTGCAGATTTGGGATGGAATCTTGGGCCTGCGGTTGCCGAGGACATGCTAAATGAGGCTTCAGATCCTTTTTTGCGAGCGGGCCTTGAGCAGGCGGCATTTGGAGGCGATGAAAAGGAGCTTGAATCATTTCTGGCGACTCAAATGAAAGCCGTGGAGCAATTGCGGGGGAATCAGAGAGCCGTCTGGGAGTTTGCCGCTAACGCTGCAGACTCTTGGGGCGCAATAGGCGCCTTCTTGGGATTTGCAGCTGCGCTTTTTTTCATGGATGATCCTGTTCTCTTAAAAGCGTGCTTGTTTTCAGCGCTTGCATCTGCTCTATACGGCCTTGCTGCGTCAAATCTGCTGATGAAGCCGATGGCTAGAAAACTAGATATAATTGACTCATTTGAGGCGTTTCGAAAAGAATGCGTCTGTGAGGCGCTTATCTCAGTCCTTGCGGGTGAGAGTCCTGAATTCGCCATTAAAAGGCTTCGCAACCTTATTACTCATTCCACAGATTTTTTTTGAGACAAAAAGTTCTAAAAAAATGATTTGGATTTTAAAAAAAGCGAAAATAATGTTAAAATAGAAGAAAGCGTTTACGCGTTTGCGGTCCGATTTTTGGCGCTTGATGCCAGGGCCTTGAATTAAAGGGAAGTGATGGGTATAAATGCTCGAAAAGGCTCGCTTCATGAAGGGCTTTTCTCTGCAAGCTCCGTTTTCATGGCGCTTGCAGCTCTGGCTTTCATATTCCTTGCATCTCCCATGAAACCGAGCGCAGCGGGGCAAGCCCATGCCGATATGGCGCAGGAGACCGAATTCGATGAAGAGATCGTCAAGAAATTGGCGGATGAATATCTTGAAAAAAACATAGTGATTGAAAAAAGCGCGCAAGGCGGACTCTCGGTTTCCTTCCCGGAAGCCCTGCTTTTTAAGAGGGGCAGAGCTCACTTGTCGATTTGCGGGGAAGCGGCGGTTTCTGAGATGGCGCTCAGGATAAGAGCGCTTGATCCAAGCTCCGTTGCGGTTATCGGACGACCCGCAGGCTTGCCTCCGGAGAATCCGAATCTTCCTGATGGCTGGAGCCTTTCCTCGCTCAGAGCGGTGGCGGTGGCGGAGAAAATGATAGAAGCGGGGATAGATGCAAGCCTTGTGGAAGCTGCTGGAAGAAAAGGCGATTTCTCAAGTGCTGGTGAAACCTTTGCGATTGAGGTCGTTGCGAAGCCCTAGATTTTTTCAAGTTGCCGCTGAAGGCGCGGCATCCGGAAAGGAGTGAACGGATGGAAAAAAATAGGCTGATGATGAGCATTATAATTGTGCTGCTGGTGATTCTTATAGGAGCTGTCGGAGGCGTATCCGTTTTCGTAGTCAAGGCCTTGAAGCCAAGCGAAGAAGCTGCGGTAAAGTCGGCGGAGAATGTGAAGCTCTCGATAGACGATATAGAGAAAGTGACCCTTTCCTCCCCCATAAGCACCAATCTTTTGACCGGGGGAGACGGCTTGGATCATTACGTGAAAATCAATCTTTCAATAGGCGTAAATAAAATGGACAAAAAAGAAAGCGCTAAGATTATTGAGTCTTTAAACGCCAATGAGATGGTTACGCGGGATATCATCCTGAACACTTTGAGGAACATGACCCTTGAGGAGCTCTCCCTGCCTGAGGGCCAGGAAATGCTTAAAAGCGCTTTGCGGGACAGGATGCAGCAGGAATACGAAAGCAATCTGATTGTTCAGGTTTACATCAGCGATCTAGCCTTTTCATAGGAGTTCGCTGAAAATAAGCCGCCATTCGCATGCGGATGGCGGCGGGAAAAAAATAAGACGCAAGGCAGGTGAGCTTGATGGGGGACGTACTCAGCCAGTCAGAAATAGACAACCTGTTAAAGGCTATATCTGAAGGCGGCGGCGAATCGATAAGGGCGGATGCGCCGGCTTCAAAGAAGGAAGCCAAGAAATACGACTTCAAGATGCCGTCGAAGTTTAGCAAAGAGCAGCTAAGGACTCTTGAGATAATCTTCGACAACTATGCTCGGCTGGTTTCCTCATTTTTGTCGGCCTATCTGAGGACGACGATAGTCATTAGCGTCGCTGATGCTTCGCAGACCAATTACGGGGAATTCAGCAATTCTCTGATTAATCCTGAAATATTGGCAATTTTGAGCCCGTCGCCGCTAAAAGGCTCTATAATCCTTGAAATATCGCCTGGAATCGGATATGCTATGATAGATAGAATTCTCGGAGGCCCTGGATTTGGCTTAAAGAAAATGAGAGATTTCTCCGAAATAGAAAAAGTGCTGCTGGAAAGAGTAATATCACAGATGATTTTGTATCTTGAAGAGCCCTGGGAAAATGTCGTAGTTTTTCGACCGAGGCTGGAGAAGATAGAAACTAACCCTCAATTCGCTCAGATTGTATCGCCTGCTGAGATAGTGGCCCTTATAACTTTGAATATAAAAATCGGAGCAACCGAAGGATTCATGAACTTCTGCCTCCCCAATCCGACTTTGGAGCCTGTAGTTGAAAAGCTAAACACTAAATACTGGTTCAACACCCCTGCAGAAGAAAATCTTGAGCTGTATCAAGAAAAGATAGAGGTTCAGCTTGAAAAGGCTATGATTCCTGTTTCGGCGGTGATAGGATACACCAACATAACAGTCAATGATTTTATCAACCTTCAAGTAGGGGACATAATACCGCTTGATTCATACATCGGCTCAGATATATCTATAAAAGTCGGAAATCTTTTGAAATTCCACGGGAAGCCAGGGCTTAATCGCGGCAAGTATGCAGTTCAGATTACTCAAGTTGTTGGAGAGGAGCAATAGCAATGGGCGACATGCTGTCTCAGGATGAAATAAACGCTCTGCTGGGGCCTTCAGGACATGATCCCGAGCCGGAGCCGCTTGGCGGGGACAATAATTTAGACGAGATTCTCTCGACAGAGCAGAAGGACATACTGGGTGAAGTGGGCAACATAAGCATGGGCACAGCCGCAACTACGCTCTTCGCCCTATTAAATCAAAAAGTATGGATAACGACTCCGGTAGTGAGCCTGATGACATGGAGCGATTTGTCCGCAAGCTATGACAGGCCCTGCGTCGGAGTGAGAGTCGACTACAAAGACGGGTTGAGAGGCGCAAACGTCTTGATCCTCAAGGAAAAGGACGTGCGCATAATCGCGAATCTGATGATGGGCGGAGACGGGCAGGTCGATGATGACGGGGAGCTCACTGAGCTTGACCTGAGCGCAATCGGCGAAGCTATGAATCAGATGGTGGGTTCTTCTTCCACTTCCCTTTCATCTATGATCAAGCGAAGGATTGATATAGACACCCCTCACGCTTTTGTTCTGGATTTTACCAACGAAACGTTTTTCGACTCTATAGGCTTTGCCGCTGATGACATCATAGTATGCGTCTCTTTCAAGATGGAGATAGGCACTTTCCTTAAAAGCGGGATAATGCAGATATTGCCTCTGGAGTTTGCCATGGATATGGTGGATATGATGAAGAATGACTTTGGAAGCTTGCCGGAAAGCCCGCCAACCGAACCCGCCACGCCGCCTGCCGCAAGGCAAGCTCCTCAGGCTCCTGCGGCGAGGCGCATGCCGGAGCCTATCGCCATGCAGCCTTCCGCTGAGACGCAGCCTTCCGCCATGCAGCAAGCCGCCATGCAGCAGGCAGCGCCGCAGCCGCCATATTATCCCCCGCCGCAGCCTCAGGCGAATGTTAACGTACAGCCGGTCAAGTTCCAGGACTTCGACCTGAGCCAAGCAGTTCAGCAGAAAGAAAATATAGAGATAATAATGGATGTGCCGCTCGAGATTTCGGTGGAGCTGGGCCGCACGCATAAGAAGATAAAGGAGATACTTGAATTCTCGCCCGGAGTCATAGTGGAGCTGGACAAGCTGGCTGGAGAGCCGATAGACATACTTGTAAACGGAAAGTTTGTGGCGAAGGGCGAGGTTGTAGTCATAGACGAAAATTTCGGGATCAGGATCACGGATATTGTCAGCGTTGACAAGAGAATTTGAAAGTGGATTTTATTGCCTAATTCGGCAAAATAATGCCATTTTAATGAATTTTATCCTTTGCCTTGGAAATACTAATTTTGTGAGTTGATAATTAAGGGGTGGCCTTTCAATGTCAGACAAATCGATTCTATTGGTAGACGATGCTGCTTTCATGCGAATGATGCTTAAGGATATATTGACCAAAAACGGCTACAATGTCGTAGGTGAGGCTGAGAACGGAGCCAGGGCCATAGAGAAGTATAAAGAGCTCAAGCCCAATCTGGTTATCATGGATATAACAATGCCGGAGATGGACGGCATCAACGCCGCCAAGGGCATAAAGGCGGTCGACAATTCGGCGCTAATAATCATGTGCTCGGCAATGGGGCAGCAGGCTATGGTCATAGAATCCATCCAAGCCGGCGCGAGGGATTTCATAGTAAAGCCATTCCAAGCGGACAGGGTATTGGAGGCGGTTCAAAAAGTCATAGGATAGGCGCCTTCCCCAGACGGGGAAGGCGGATTTTGCCTTTGAAAAGCGTGGGATGAACTTGAAAGCTTTGCTTTTGGCGTCGGGGGACTGGTCTAAAATGATAGGCCAGTTTTTTTACATCATTCTATCATTCGCCGCAGTCGCGGCTATGGCGCGCCTTTGCGCCAAATGGCTGGCTGGCGCGAAGAGGGGCTCCCTTAATGGCAGTCGCCTGAAAACTATAGAAGCGATGGGCGTAGGCCTGCAGGCAAGCATCCAGCTTGTGCAGGTTGGAGAGCGCTATCTTCTTTTGGGAGTGACAAAGGAGAGCGTGAGCCTGCTTTTAGAATTGAGCGCTTTGGACTTGCCGCAAGCCAAAGGCGCCAAAGAGGCTTCTGTCTTTGAAGGGCAATTAAGCAGGCTTTTAAAGAATGCCGGCAAGCTTAAGCCTCTGGGCCGGACGCCTGATTTGGGAAAATCAAAAGGCGACGCCGCCCTTTAATATACTGATTTGCACTCAATATTCCGATTTCGAGGTTGGATTATATGCTGCTTTTCATATAAGCCCCTATGACGCTGCGCTTCACCGCCAAGGGTGAAAATATTAAGTCATTTGTGTATTTGAGGCATGGACGAATGTCCGTAAAATGTATTTTCGCACTAAACCTCCTTTTTTGGAGCTTGATTATACAGCGAGTGTTAGATGACGATATCGCGCACCATTCAATGGACAGTCAAGCTCCAAAAAAGGAACATTTGATGAAAAGCGGTATACAATGAGTGCGAAATGCCGACATCTGCATTTGGCACTCGCTGTACAGTCTGGCTAAAAAGCGATTTTCTTATGCGAATCATTATGATATACTGCTTTGCAGCCAAATGTACCGATCTTGGAGCTTGAATATCCATTGAGCGGTGTGAAATGCCGATATAGGCATCTCACACTTGATGTTAACCAAGCTCCAAAATCGGAAATTACTAAAGACCTGAAGGCGGATCCTTGCCTGATTAAGGCCGCGATCGCCATGGTTTATGGAAAGAAGCATTTGCGATGATCCCAACTGATGCCGCTTCGAGCGCCGCCACGCTGCAGATTCTGTTCATTATGAGCGTTATCTCGCTTGCGCCGTCTCTGATCATAATGCTGACCAGCTTTGCCCGCATAATAATATCCCTGCATTTCTTAAGATCAGCTCTCGGAACCCAGCAGATGCCTCCAAACCAGGTGCTTATCGGCTTGTCTCTATTTCTCACCCTTTTCATCATGGGACCCATATTTTCTAGTATCAATGAAACTGCGTTGAAGCCTTACTCGCGGGGAAGCCTTTCCGCCGAAGAAGCCATGGACGCTGGCATGGAACCCTTGCGGGAGTTTATGTTCAATCAATGCGAGGACAAAGACATAGCCATGTTCATTGAGCTTTCAGGGGAGTCGTACAGCAGCAGGCAGGAGATTCCCAACCGGATACTCATTCCCGCGTTCATGCTTGGAGAGATGACCAAAGGCTTTAAGATAGGCTTCATCATTTACCTGCCCTTCATCGCCATAGACATGGTTGTGGCGTCGGTTTTAATGGCCATGGGAATGATGATGCTGCCGCCCGCCATGATTTCCCTGCCCTTTAAGATACTGCTCTTTATAATGAGCGGGGGCTGGAGCTTTGTGATAGAAAGTGTTTTGAGGACGTTCAGGTTCTAAGCTGGGAGGTTTATATGACTGAAGAAGCAATACTTGATCTTGTGCGAAACGCCTTGACCGCAGTTATCCTAACCGCGGCGCCGCCTCTTGCCTGCGGGCTTGCGGTAGGCTTGGCGGTCAGCATATTCCAGACAGTCACGTCCATTCAGGAGCCGACTCTGGCCTTCGTGCCAAAAATTTTGGCGGTTCTATTGTCCCTGGTATTCTTCGGCCCTTTTATGCTGAATAATCTCACGACATTCTTCCGTCAGCTGATGGAAGAGATTCCGCATCTTCTGGTTCCAAGGTGATCTTTGAGCATGAATCCATTTGACATTTCGGCTCTCTTAGACTTCTATGACGAAGCTTGCATGCTGGCAGTCCTGATGGCGCGTCTTCTCGCCTTTTTTATGCTGCTGCCGGCCTTTTCAGGCGTTGCGGTGCCTAACTACGTGAAAGTCGGGCTTGCTCTGGCATCATCCATTTTAATGCTGCCCTATGCGAATGAATGGAACATGGCCTATGACGATACAGCTCCAGGATTTGCGATTTTGGTTTTGCAGGAGTTTTTTACGGGTTTTGTCCTGGGATTCATCATCTATCTTATTTTCAACCTCATTTACTTTATCGGACAGCTGATAGACTACCAGATAGGCTTTTCCATGGTAAGCGTCTTCGACCCCATAACGCAGATTCAAGCTCCTATCGCAGGCAATCTCTTTTATATGGCCGCTTGCGCAATATTGATTCAAACGGGAGGCTTGCACGCCTTCATCATTCTCATTTTCAAAAGCTACGGCATAATTCCCCCGGGTTCCGCCATCATAGTTGGAAACGGGCCGTTGGTCAAGCAAATAGTAGATCTCCTCTTAAGCTTCATGGTTCTTTCGGTTTCGCTTTCCATGCCGATTGTAGGCGCCATCCTCATTTTGGACGCCGCAATGGGACTTCTTGTAAAAACGGCGCCTCAGATGAATATCTTCGTTGTGGGCATTCCTATAAAGCTCCTTGCCGGTCTGGCGTTAATGCTTGCAATATCCCCCATGGCAAAGGATATCGCGGACGCGTGCTTTGGCGAAGCCTACGGCTCGGTTCTTCAGGCGCTGCGGCAGATGGCGCCGCAGTAAAAATTTCCTAGGCGACGGGGAGCCTTTTGCGGCTGCAAGCTGATGCGCAGCCAAATGTACAGATTTTGGGGCCGGATTATGCCGGCTTGCAGTCTAGCGCAGCTGTTTTGGAGGATTTCTATCCAATGAATCAATTCATATTAAAGCTCCAAAATAGGCAATTTCATATGGAAATTAGCATATTCACTGAAGCATTGCATAATTCGGCCCCAAAATCGGAACGTTCCAATGCCCTTTCGCATAAAGGGCTTAACTGCGGCTTGGACAAAGCGCGCCGCCTCAAGATGGATCTGTCTCTTTTCAGCTCGGACAAAACGGAAAAGGCGACTCCCAAGAAGAAATCCAAGGCGAGGGAAGAGGGGCAGGTGGCGAGAAGCTCCGAGATCTCTACAGCCATCCTGTTTCTCGCGGCTTTCACCGCGCTTCGAGTATTTTCAGGATTCATGCTTGAGCGCGCGCTTAGGCTCTTTGGCTTTGGAATGTCTCTTATAGAGGATGTTGACGCTGTCTTTGACATGGGATATGTTGCAAGAATTGTCTCCTCCATGATGGCGGAGGCTCTGATAGTAAGCGCGCCGATATTTGCGGCGTCGATGGCTGTAGGCGTTGCTGCGAACCTTGCGCAGGTTGGCTGGCATGTCACAACAAAGCCGCTGAAGCCGAAATTCTCCCATATGAATCCCATCTCAGGATTAAAGAGGCTCTTCTCAACGCAAGCTCTAGTAAATTTCGCGAAGAGCGTTGTGAAATTCGCCATTATCGTTTCAGTTATTTGGAATATAGTGGAAGAAGAAATTCAGAAGCTCCCTCTGCTTGCCGGAATGGACATAATGGAGTCGGCTTCGGTCATAGGCGGCATTGTGATAAGAATGGGGCTTAACGCCGGAGGGTGGTTTGTTTTCATCGCGGCTGCAGACTACGCCTTCGTGCGCTTCAAGCACAGCAAGTCCCTGCGCATGAGCAAGCAGGAAATAAAAGAAGAGATTAAGATGTCTGAAGGAAATCCTCAGGTAAAAGGCAAGATAAAGTCAAAGATGCGCGAGAGCTCAATGAGGCGCATGATGAGCGCGGTTCCGCACGCGGATGTCATCATAACAAACCCCACGCGCTATGCGGTGGCGCTTAGGTATGACAGAGGCTCGAAAGAAGCTCCGCAGGTATGCGCGAAAGGCGTGGATTACCTGGCGCTTCGCATAAGGGAAGCCGCAAAGGAGAGCGGCGTGCAGATAGTAGAGAATCGGGAGCTTGCAAGAACGCTCTATGCCCAGGTTGAGGTCGGAGAGGAGATACCTCAGGAGCTTTACCAGGCTGTAGCTGAGATACTGGCGTTTGTCTATAGGATGAAGCCAGTGTAGGGCGAGCTTTTTTCAGGCTCGCCCTAGGAAAGAGCACACAATTAATGGTATAATAAAGCGGAAGGATGAATTTTGTGGATTTACGTGAACTCTCTTTAGGCGTTATAATTGTAGCCATCGTCATATTCATAATCATCCCGCTGCCTACGCCGTTGTTGGACTTTCTCCTGATGATGAACATCACGCTGGGGATTTTGATACTCCTGAATTCCCTCTACTCAAGCGAGCCTCTGGAAATGTCGCTGTTTCCCACTCTGCTTCTGGTAACGACCCTTTACAGGCTGGTGCTCAACGTCTCCACAACCAGGCTCATCCTCTTAAACGGATACGCGGGAGAAGTCGTAAACACTTTCGGAGGGTTTGTCGCGGGTGGAAACATGATTGTGGGAGTTATAATTTTCATAATCATCGTCATAGTGAATTTCATGGTCATAACCAAAGGCTCAGAGCGCGTAGCCGAGGTTACGGCAAGATTTACGCTGGATGCGATGCCTGGCAAGCAGATGGCCATTGACGCGGATTTGAACACAGGGCTTATAGACGAAGAGGAGGCAAAGCTCAGGAGGAAAAAGATACAAGACGAATCAAACTTTTACGGCGCCATGGACGGCGCGAGCAAATTTGTAAAAGGCGACGCTATTGCGGGAATTCTCATAACCTTCGTCAATATCGCGGCCGGGCTTGCGCTGGGGGTAACCGGACTCTCCACAGGGGAGCCGCTGCCTCTGGCGGACGCCGCCGCCAAATATACGGTAATGACAATAGGGGACGGCTTGGCCAGCCAGATTCCGGCCCTTTTGATATCTACCGCGACGGGAATCATAGTCACTAAGGCTACAAATGAAAGCGGGATATCCAGGGAAGTGTCGTCGCAGCTTTTCTCAAAGCCGCTGACGCTGGCGATAACAGGAGGATTCTTGGTGTTTATGGGAATCCTCACCCCCCTTCCGTGGTATATTTTCGTTCCATTCGGAGGCTTCCTGATGTATTTGAGCGTTATTGAGGGCAACAAGCAGAAGCTGGCTTTCGTCCAATCGGAGATTTCAGAGGATGACATAGAGGCTGAAGCAGCAAGAAAGCCAGAGAACGTCGTATCCCTCTTGAATGTGGATCCGATACTGCTGCTCTTCGGATACGGCCTGATACCGCTTGTAGATTCCAGCCAGGGCGGGGATCTGCTGGATCGCGTTGTTATGATAAGGCGTCAGATAGCGCTGGAATTGGGCGCGGTAGTGCCGGTAATCCATCTAAGGGACGACATCAAGCTAAGCCCGAACCAGTACAAAATAATGATAAAAGGCGTTGAGGTAGCTTCAGGCGAGTTGCTTTTCGACCATTACATGGCGATGAACCCCGGAAATGTCGAGGAAGAGATTGACGGCATCGAGACGGTGGAGCCCTACATGGGCCTGCCGGCGCTTTGGATTTTGGAAAGTCAGAGGGAGAGGGCCGAAGCGCTTGGATATACCGTGGTAGACCCGCCGGCGATAATCGCCACGCATTTGACGGAGGTCATAAGGAGCCATCTATTCGAGCTTCTGACGAGGCAGGGGGTACAGTCCTTGATTGACAATGTCAAGCAGACGAACGAAGTGCTTGTGGACGAGCTCATACCGAAGCTTTTGACTGTGGGTGAAGTGCAGAAAGTGCTTGCCAACCTTCTGCGAGAAGGCATATCTATACGTGATTTGGTAACTGTTTTGGAGACGCTGGCCGACTCCAGCCACATGACCAGAGATACGGACATGCTGACTGAGTATGCCAGGCAAGCTCTGAGAAGGGCTATATCAAAAAAGTATTTCGATAATCAAATGAATGCCGTGATCACTTTAGATCCGGATCTTGAGCAGACTATAATGGCAAGCGTGCAGCAGACGGAGCAAGGTTCATACCTTGCCTTGGATCCCTCGACTACGCGCAAAGTCTTCGACAGCATGGGCGTTGAAGTGAAGAAGCTGACTTCAATGGGGTTGCAGCCCATAATTTTGACTTCCCCTGTAGTCAGAATGTACTTCAAGCGCCTGGTAGAGCAGACTGCGCCTGATCTTGCGGTTCTAAGCTACAATGAGGTTGATCCGTCGGCGGAAATTCAATCCGTGGGGATGGTGAGCGTTTCATGAGAATTAAGAAATTCGAGGCGCGGACTGAGCAGGAGGCGATCGAAAAAGTCAAAAATGAGCTCGGTCTGGACGCGCTTATACTTAATATTAGAAAGACAAAGCCAAGAGGATTGTTCAGCCTGTTCAGAAAGCCTATGGTGGAAGTGACCGCCGCTTATGAGGACAAAGAGGCGAAGCAAAAAAGGATGGAAGAGCAGCAGGCCGCCGCTACAAAGGAAGTAATGGAGGCCAAGGAGGCTAAGCTAGCGCAGGAGAGGATACATTCCCTGGAAAAGAAGCTTCAAACTCAGGAGGATCTTCTGGCAAAGCTCATGAGCCAATTGTCTATAGCGGAGCAAATGAATCAGACATATGGTTTGCGGAAGTACGATAACCGCTTGATCCAGCTCTTTTACGATACCCTTGTTGATCAGGGCGTAACTCCGGAGATTGCGGAAAAGGTGTTGGAAGACGCAAATTCCATAGATGATGAAACGAAAATAGACATAGAGCTCGTCTCAAAGATAGTGTACAACACCATCATTCGGATACTGGGACCGGCTCAGCCCATAGAGCCGGTCAAAACCAAGAGGACCAGGTTCATTGTGTTCATGGGCCCCACCGGAGTAGGAAAAACTACTACGATAGCAAAGATTTCATCTATTCTTATGCTCTACCACAATTTGAAAGTGGGCCTTATTACGGCGGACACATATAGAATAGCGGCCATAGAGCAGCTTAAGACATACGCGGAGATATTGGGATTGGATGTTGATGTCATCTATAACAGCCAAGATCTGGAGAATCACTTGGATCCGATAATAGATGAGGAAAATGATGTGGTTTTAATCGACACCGCAGGCAGATCCCATCGGAATCGGGAGAATTTCAAGGAGCTGGGAGAGCTTCTCGCTCTAGTTCCTGATAGCACCAAGCTTTTGTGCCTGAGCCTTACCACAAAGTATGAGGATCTTCTGAGCATCGCTAACGCCTATTCAACGTTGACTGATTTTATGCTGGTATTTACGAAGCTGGATGAGACGCTGTGCTTAGGTTCCATTCTAAACATATGCTATCTGACTGGAAAAAAGCTGACATACATCACAAATGGCCAGAATGTGCCGGATGACATAGAGATAGCGCACCCTGAAACAATAACCAAAGCCTTATTGGGGATTGGAGGCGACGCAAGTTGATGGATCAAGCGAACAAGCTGCGGGACATAGTAAAGCAGCGAGAAAGCGCCAAACCGAAGGAATCGATGGCTGCGCGGGTTATTACCGTAACAAGCGGCAAAGGCGGGGTGGGCAAGAGCAACCTGACTCTGAATCTGGCAATCCAGCTTCGCAAGCTGGACATGCGCGTCACCATCATAGACGCCGATCTTGGGCTGGCAAACATAGAAGTGCTATCGGGAATAATCCCGAGGTATAATTTCGGAGATGTCGTCAATTCTAAAATGAGCCTTGAATCCGCCTTGACAGACGGGCCTTTGGGAGTGAAGTTTCTCTCGGGGGGAGCGGGGCTTACGACTCTCGCTCATTTGACTGAAAAGCAGGTTCAGACGGTCATATCAAGTTTCGGGATGCTTGATGACATATCGGATATAATACTTATAGACACTGGCGCTGGAATCTCGAAAAATGTCTTGAACTTTGTCAAGGCCTCATCTGAGACCATTTTGATTGTAACGCCGGAGCCTACCAGCATAGCTGACGCCTATGCCATAATTAAATCCATAAAACGTGAAAATGACATAATTCCTGCTCTAAAAATTGTAGTAAACCTAGTCGGAAGCTTCAACGAGGGTGTGGACATATTTGAAAAGCTGGAGAAAGTCTCAGAGCAGTTTCTGGGAATAAAGCTTGAAAGCCTGGGTTCGATACCTCTGGATCAGAATATGCCGCGCGCTGTAAAACGCCAGGAGCCTCTGTCTTTGAGCTTCCCGAATTCTGAAAGCGCTAAGGGGATTCATAACATAAGCCTCCGCCTTTTAAACATGGAGCCGAAATACACCCAAAGCCAAGGCGGAATTACAGGCTTTTTGAATCGACTTGCAGGAAGTTTCAGGATATATGCCTAAGACGCATAATATACTGATTTTCATATGGAATTACCTTTTTTGGAGCTTGATTATACAGCGAGTGCAAAATGCAGATATCAACCGCACCAGTCAATGGATAATCAAGCTCCAAAAAAGGAACATTTGATGAAAGCGGTATATGCAGATTTGCGTGCGTTTGAAAGCAAGCCCATAAATATTAGAAGCCTATAGCAGAAGCCGCTGCGCCATCGCGACGGCTTCTGTTTTAAGATCCCGGAAATTTTATTGAGCGATCCCGCGCTTGGCGGCAACTGCCTTTACATGGAGATGATGAGATGTTGAGCGAGCAGATAAAAATAGGGACAAAGGTTGAGATTTCAGCGTCTGGCCAAGGGGGTAGCATCTATGCCTGCAAAGTCGAAAGCGTGCTGGGGGATTCGGAGCTGACGCTCATCGCCTGCGATGCAAAGGTAATCCGCAAGTCGCTTGCGCCTGGCGAAATTTACTCCATGCTGTTTTTGGCCGACGCAGAGATGATTCGCTTCGACTGCAAATTGCTCGGCTTTATTGTAAAGAGCCTTATTGAGACGATGCATGTGAGGCTCATTTCTGAGGGCGAACGCATTCAGCGAAGGGAATTCTTCAGGTTCAACTGCCGGATGCCCATGAAATTCGCGATGGCTTCCCTGGAAGGGAAGGATCATGCGCAGCTTAGGCAAGCGGAGATAAAAGACATAGGCGGCGGCGGGGCGAGGATCGCAAGCGACTGCGAAATGGAGGAGCAGGAGAAGATAAAGGCTGTCATCACCCTGCATCAAGACTACATCATAGTGGCGGGGAAAATACTGCGAAAGGAGGAGGTTTCCGGAGGAAACATGAAGTTTCAGTACAGGATGCAGTTTTTGGGGCTTTCAAAGGAAGAGCAGGAGAAGATTGTGCAGTTCATATTCCAGGAGCAGAGGAAAAACCTGCAGCGCCATGAATTACAGGGCTGATTTGCATATGAAGCTTCTGTTTTAGAGCTCGATTAATTAAGCTTCAAAATAGGAGCATATGACAGTAGAGCCGTATATGCTAGTTTTTACACAAAACTCCAGTTTTTTATAAGGCTGATATGAGTTTCTTTCTGCTTTATTGGGGAAAATAAATGAAAAACTTACATTTGTCCTGATGCGTTCAGGAAAAATCTGTTTTGAACCTTGACCGTAAAGCGGGTGCGATTGATATCGGCATTAGCGCCTTGAAGGATGATATACTGATTTGCATATGAAAGCTCCTAGTTGCATTTGACTGCAAATCGTCATAATCATGCTCCTAAATTGAATGCCCGAGAAGAAATTCTGGCGAAGAAAGGGTGAAACCTGGTGGAAGATTTGGCAAGCTTGAATTCTCTTCACTTTGACATCTTGAAGGAAATCGGAAATATCGGAGCTGGGAACGCTCTCACCGCCCTTGCAAAGCTTTTAGGAAAAAAAGTGGACATGAAAGTTCCTGCTGTAAACTTGGTGGAATTTAAAGACATAGCTGACTTCCTAGGCGGCCCGGAACAGAGGGTTATAGGCATATTGATCCAGATAAAGGGGGACTTGAACGGAATAATGATGTTCCTTCTCAAAGATGACTCCGCTTTTTATCTCATAAAAGCGATTATGATGGATCTTGCGCCTGAGGAGGTATCGGATGGCTTTTCCGAACTGGAACTCTCCGCTCTCAAAGAGATTGGAAACATACTTGCCAGCTCCTACCTGGGTTCTCTGGCAGAGTTGATGCACCTAAACATAGTGCCTTCCGTTCCGTTTCTTGCAATCGACATGGCAAATGCTGTTTTGAGCGTACCAGCCATCGAGTTTGGCAAGGTAGCCGATAGGGCCCTTTTTATTGAATCTGTCTTCATTTCTGAGATGAACGATATTTCGGGCTACTTTTTGCTGATACCGGATCTGCCTTCTTTCGAAAGGATCTTATCGGCACTGGGAGTCGGGTGAGATGCTTACAAGAAATAATATGATAATCGTCGGCATGGCCGATCTCAACGCCACTAAAACCCCCGGCGCGCTCACTACTTTAGGCCTGGGATCCTGCGTAGGCATAGCTCTGTACGACCCTTTCAACAGAGTCGCGGGACTCGCCCATATAATGCTTCCGGATTCAACGCAAATACAAAACAATTCGAACGCCGCGAAATTTGCTGATACTGCCGCAATAAAGCTCATAAGCGATATGCAGCGCTTAGGCGCGAAAAAAGAGCATTTGAAAGCCAAAATAGCAGGAGGGGCTCAGATGTTTGCATTCACTTCCGCGAATGAAAGCATGAGAATAGGAGATCGCAATGTAGAGGCTACGATAAGGTTGCTTAAAATTCTGGGCATACCTATTTTGGCTCGTGATACCGGGGACAATTACGGCAGAACCGTGGAGCTGTACGCTGATGACGGCAGATTTCTCATAAAAACAATTGGCCATGGCAGCCGTCTGCTTTAAAAGTCCTTTGAAATATGAAATTATTAGCGTATAATGTATTAATTAGCAACGTTTATTTAGGGCTATAAGCTCGAAATTGATCGCAGACTGGTTGTTTTAGTATTTATAGTCCCGATTATGCTCGCATTAACCCGCAAAAATATCGAACTATAACGGGCTTGACTCGTAAATAGCATATAAGGGGCTTCATTTTTTTGGCTTCTTGCGGGATTAGAAAACGCTTGGTTTGCGAAGCCTCCTGTGAACTGCATAAAAGTCTATGTTTTTTTAGATATTATAACCTGAGGGTGATAATATGCTAGACAAGCTTCATATTTACATTTGCGTCTTCGCATGCTTTGTCGTGGCTGCCGCAGGCTTGGCGGCGGGAGTTCCTTCAGGGGATCTCTGCCTGTGGCTTATAATTGCCATTGTCGCTTTTTACATTTTTGGACTTATTATTGAATATTACTTGAAAAGGAATGTATTCCCTGCCAAAAAATTAGATATTGACGAGAATTCATCCGATGGGCATAATGAAAAGGAAGAATGATTCAGATCAGCCAGAAAGGGATCGGAGGATCGTAAATGCAGGATATGGACAAGATTTGGAGAGCTTACATCGCGACCAAAGATCCCGGCTTGAGAGAGACGCTCATAATTGAATACGCTCCTTTGGTTAAGATAATTGCAGGCAGGCTTTCAATTCATATCGGACAGTATGTAGAGTATGAAGATATTATCAGCTATGGGATATTCGGCTTGATTGACGCCATAGATAAATTTGAGCCGTCAAAAGGCATTAAATTTGAAACTTACGCCTCCATAAGAATTCGAGGGTCAATAATTGACAATATAAGGAAGCTGGATTGGGTTCCTAGAACGCTTAGGGCTAAGAATAAAAAGCTGGAGAAAACATATTCCGATTTGACTTTGGAGCTCGGTCATGAGCCTTCGAGCGAAGAGCTAGCTGAAAAGCTTGACATATCTGTAGAAGAGACTCAAGATTTGATGCGAAAGTCATCCGTTGTGTCATTGGTGTCATTGGATGACTACTTGTCCGCAAACCATGAGGCGAACCCAGCTGAAAGCGATGGCGGCAACTCTCTGGACAAGTCCATAGAAGAGAGAGAAGTAAAGAAGATGCTGACAGACGCCATTGATCAGCTCGGCGAAAAGGAAAAGAAAGTGGTCATGCTCTACTATTTCGAGGAGCTTACGCTTAAGGAGATAAGCGCGGTGCTGGGAGTTTCCGAATCCAGAGTCTCTCAAATCCACTCAAAGGCCGTCATGCTTCTCCAATCCAAGCTCGGAAAATACAAGCATCTGCTTTTTAGCTAGATGAATATGATTGATGGCATGGACAAAAATAAAAAAAGCAAGCGCTCCGGCACATGGCGCGATGCTATTGATATTGCTGTCAGCCAAGACAAGATGCATGCCTTTGGAACCTTTGTAAAACTTCCTGAAGACGAAGGCGGCATGAGCGCTTCCGCCTTGCGCGCAGCTCTGGGAGAAATGGGCGTTGTCTACGGTGTTTGTGAACAGGCTCTGAGTGATATGCTGGAAAGAAGAGAGGTTGGTACTGAGTTTGAGCTGGCTTGCGGAAAAGAGCCTGTAGGAGGCGCAGATGGATATCTGGAATTTTATTTCGATGTTACTGCCTTCGATAAGAAAAAGCCTAGAATTCTGGAAAACGGCTCGGTCGACTACAGGCAGCTTCGAAGCGTAAGCCAGTGCAAGTCAGGGCAGGCTCTGGCAAGCGTAATCATGCCTGACGGAGAGAATGGCATGAACGTCCTTGGAGAAACGCTGGACTTCTTGCCTGGGAACGTCCCGCAGCTTCCTGCGGGAAAAAATGTCATTAAGAAGGGCGACTCTATTGTCGCCGGCGCCAGCGGCCGGATAATCATGGAGGACGGTTTGGTATGCGTCCTCCCAGTGCTTGAGTTGCAGGGCGATGTGGACGCTTCTGTAGGCAATTTGGAGTTCATTGGAAGCATCGTCATAAGCGGAGGGGTAAAGAATGGTTATAGCGTAAAAGCTGACGAGGATATTGAGGTAAGAGGAGTAGTAGAAGCAGCCTCTTTGATTTCCGGAAGAAACATTTCGCTTTTAGGCGGAGTGCACGGCGGAGGCAGGGCGCTGATAAAGGCTGGCGGGGACATAAGCGCTAAATTCATAGAAAGTTCAACTGTCAATTCCAGCGGAAGCATCACTGCTGAAAGCATCATCCACAGCAGGGTCAATTGCGATGGCGTTTTGTCCATAACGAAAGTATTGGTAGGCGGAAAAGCTGTTGCTGGAGAGAAGGTGTCAGCTTCCACCCTTGGCTCTGCTATGTCTCAGGCCACAGAGGTTGTGGTTGGAAACGACCCTGACTTAATTAATGAGTACAAAGATTTAGCTGACAAATACCAAATCCAGAAAAAAGAGCTGGAGGCCGCCTCGTCAGCTATAGAGAATTTGAACAGCAGGGCTTCAATTGGAGAACTGTCCCAGGAACTAAAGTTAAAGCTTGTATCAGCTCTTCACAGGAAGATGCATTTGAGAGACAAGCTTGAAATTACCCGCAAAAAGCTCTGCTCTGTTCTTGCCAAGCTTAGAATAAGCGAAGGGTCTGTTCGTGTCTCAAAGGAAGTCAAGCCAGGAGTAAAAATTGTCATTGGAGACGCCGCAGTGTATATCAAGGCTAATTTGAAAGCATGCCTGGTTACAAACGAAGACGGAAAGATTGCCATCAAGCAGCTTTAAAGTTTGCAGGCTGAAAAGCTCGTTAAGGATAGTTGCCCAAAATCGGCATAATATGGTATAATACACCCAATAATGCATAACACTAAAGAAAAAAGGAGTTGGATGTATGTCCATAAGACCAATTGACATGCAGGCGCCTGTTCAGAGAAGCGTTGAAGCGGCAAAATCGGAAAGCCAGGATCCGGGCAAGTTTCAGGCTGCGCAGCAGCTTTTCGCCGATCGGCTGCAAAAAGAGACCGACAAAAGCGGGCGCACGGTCAAGCAGCCAAACAAGTCGGAAAAAGGCATGATAGATAAAGATGGCAGATTTAAGAATTCAAAGGAAGACCTGGAGCGTCGGAAGAGGGAGAATGAAAAGAAGCAGGCCGCCCTTCGCGAACTCCAAGAAGAGAGAAGGCTTTTGGACATAAGGATTTAAATTGCATGCGGATCGGGGAGAAAGTTGCCTTGAAAGGAATGGCCTGCTCTTTGGGCATCCTTTCGAAATCACTGCAAGAAGGCATGCGCTTTTTCGCCGATCTATACATAAGCCTGCTCGTCAGGCGTAAAAATACAAAAGCTCCGCTTGAAAAGCTATTCAATGCGGAATGCGCTTCAATTTCATGCGCAGCGAGGGCTGAACGCTTAGAAAGAGGGTGTCGGATATTTTTAACTCTATTATTGTTTTCGCATTGATATTTGGATCTGTTCTGGTCGTATTCGCATTGGCATCGCTGATGAGTGAGGGCAAGAAAGACGCAAAGCGGAGAAAGGCTGAAGATGACGCTATCAAAACCCTGAACGCTTCAATTGGTGAAGCCGACGAAACCATGGCTGAGATGCAGAAGATGTCCAAATCACTCCTTAAGGAAATAGAGGACAAGCACGAGGAGCTTCTCTTTCTTTTCAGCTTGATTGAAGAAAAGAAAATAGACTCTGAAGAGGATGCGTCAGAACCTGCGCCTTCCATAATTGAGGAGGAAGCCCCTCCGACACCGCCTGAAACGCCTAATAGAAAGAGCAGCTACAAAAACCCGAAGCTGGGAAAAATCCGAGATCTCTACGACAAGGGGCTTTCGGAGGAAGAGATAGCTAGGGCTCTGGGAATCGGCCAAGGGGAAGTGAAGCTGATACTTAATCTTGGAAAGGGGAGATAGCCATGAGCTGGAAAAGCTTCTTCTTTGGATTGGGCATCGGAATCATAGTCATATCCGGCGTGCTGTACTGGGCGCACGAGGTTGAACTGAGAGAGGCCGAAAATAAAGCCGTGATCTCTGATGATGAAGTTATTGAAAGAGCTATAGACCTTGGAATGGTGCCGCTGAAGGATCTTCCGCCGACAAACGCCGTGGCGCAAGTAATGACTGATGAAGAAGTAATGGCTAGGGCTGCCGAGCTTGGCTGGATCCCTCCTGAAACAGATTTTCCGTTAGCGCAGGAGGGCGATGAGCCATCTCAACAGCCTTCCCCAACTCCAGAGACTGCAGCTACGCCAGCCGCACCGACAATTACACCGACAAGCACGCCGGAACCAACGCCTACTCCATCTCCAGAACCAACGCCTACTCCGGAACCGGCGCAGGAGCAGCCGCCGCAAGAGCAGCCGTCGCAAGCGCCTTCGACGCAGCCTCAAGAGCCTCTGGAGCCGTGGAGCACAATGCCGACTTGGGCTGTAAATGGAGACTCGGTAACTTTAATCATTCCACAGGGAAGCTCATCCACTGAAATATGCTCTGCGCTGGAAGCAAGCGGGCTTGCCATGGACGCGGGAACCTTCAACCGCTATCTGATAGAGCGGGGATATGATTCTCAAATTTTGTCGGGAAGGTTTGTCATACCTTTGGATGTTGGCGCTGACGCGCTTTCCGAATACCTTCGCGGAATTAGATGAATAGATGCTGATTCGCAATGGAAAGAACCGCTTTTGAGGTTGGATTATGCAGTTCTTCATTGATAATCCAGCCTCGAAATCGGTATGTTTGACTGTGTATCAGAAAAATTGGCTTAGAGCCTGCCTATCAGAGGGTAATTCTTTAATTCCTCAGGATTTTTTGGTGCAACGCTAAATAAAGCCCCCCACAAAAGGCATCAAAGCCGCCGCCGCGCGCCCTTGCGTTCAGCGCAGCATTGTCAAGGGCGAAGGGATTATTTATGTATTCAAGTTGATATTGATGGAAGGCATACGAATTCGGAAAGCCCGTAACCACGGGCTTTTTTGAGTTTCTGGAAAAAACTGGCGTATTTTGGAGCCTCTTCCCCGCTCAATTTGAAACTGCAGCGTGAAAAGAACCAGCCGCATTCTGAAGCGTATCTTACAATTGAGTTTTATAGATGTTGTGCTGTTAATGCGTCAAAATAAATATGCTTTTCCTGTGCGCGGGATAGTGCAGTGCTGGAGGGAGGCATGAGCGGCGTGCGGGGTTTTGAGAAGTGACGGGTGGAGGTTCATCGCCGATTTCGAAAACAAAGCGATAAACTCCGGGGGTTCGAGGGGAGGCGCCTCCGAAAGGATGCAGATGAAAAGGCTCTTCATGATGCGCGAATGCGCTAAGTTTTTTGTAGGTCCAAAGTTGACAAACAATAAATGTCCTTATAAGCTGCATTCATATCAAATTAAAGTTATGTAATTTCCTTTAATGCAAAGTTCATTCAGTACTTATTATGTTATTTAGTTATATGGAAAGAATGCTTTGACCTGAAACTACTGTTTTACTAGAATCAGGTTCCAAAACTGCATTCAATAAAAGTCGAGCATATTAATGGAATTTAAAGTGGAATAGGATGAGATATAAATTAAGTAAAATACACGCTTAATAGTTATTCCTCCAACAGTACAAGTTGATAATATTATGTTTTATATCCGCTTGACATTCCCTCCGCATTCATAAAGAACAGAAGCATAATGCTTTGCCGGACGGCTCTTTGCCGGTCGTGCATGATATAAATTTAGAGTAATCGGGAGCGTCTCTATGCCTCTTTATTCGAACGCGCCCCTCTTTAGGAAGCTCTGCAAATTGGCAGCAGATGCGAATACGCCTGTCCGCGCAATTTGACGCGCATGAATTTCGACCGCGATGCTTGCGCTTGAAACTAGGAAATCCAGCGTCCGGCCTCTGAAAAAAATCCTTTGCAAGCGTCGAGATTCAACTGCGCGCTGGCGAGCGCAAGGCCGCCTGCCTCCCTTAAGCGTCGATATGCATTGTCGTCGTTGCGCGAATCATCCCTTTATTTTGTTTATAGCGATGATTTTGTCTTCAAGCATAAGGATGCAAGCCTTGCGGACGCATCCGAAAGCTCTGACGGGAAAGAAACCTCTTGCACTTTATTCTGACAGGCACGGAACTGATGGCTGAAAGGCTTAATATAAAAATCCAGCTTGTGCTGTGTTGCACTCAGCAAGTTACCAAGTGAAATGTTTAAAGGCATGGAGCAATTAGTATGAGGATTTGCAAGTTGAGTACATTGAGGAAAGTAGCAGAATGGCATGACATTCTGTCAGGGATGATTTTTCCAGGCAGAAAAGTTTCCTGGGATTCGCCTGGTTGATTTCAATCGCATAGAGCCAAGTTTGCCTCTGCAATTCCCATTTTCTGAAAAAACCAAGAAAATGACGACTCCCATTTCGCTGATAAGCGGGGTAATCGATGCCAATCGACCAAGATGAGCTGAGCATTAGGAAAAACCTCCTCGACCATGCTCCTGTTCCAAGTAGCGAAGTCGATGACGGCGGCGGTCTCCTTGAAGCGCCCGTACTCGCGCCCGCAATGCCCAGGCCAGCAAGCGGGCCTTGAATTCAATTCCCCCCAGGAGCCCATGCGGATCGCATACGCTCTTCTTTTGATTTGACGACTTTTTCATCTTTTTTATCCACCAACGGATATCCTTGGATGAGAACATCTTGCCCAGTTTGTTTTCACGCCATGCCGAGTCGCTTTCATCCTTCAGCCTGGCGTTGAGAGCGGCGCCGTCTGACCTGGATGCAGAGCGCGCCATCCCAATCGCGCCTGAAATCCAGCTTGCCGCCCTGAACCCCGAAATTATCTGTTGCGGAGTTGCGTCGGCGGCGCCGCCCAGCCGGAAGGCAATATGCCGCCAGTGCGTTTTGGCGGGCGGCGGTAGCTCGGGAGACCCAAGCCGTAATTTCATATTTGGAAGAAGCGCCCACAACGCTGCAAGCGGAGAAAGTCAAGTGGCGGCCTTGGAGTCGTATGCCGCCGCGCCGCCGTCGGGCAATGCCGGCGGAGGAAAGGGCGGCGACCAAGTAGATCCAGGTCGAGGGACGCATCCGCCATGACCGGGGATGGACGGCCGTATGGGAGCAAAACTGGACAGGATAAGTGAATTGCCGGTTTACTGCAGGCATTCAATGAATTGCTTGCGAGGAGCTGTGTGCGCATATCTGCGGGGGCGAATGACGCGAGCTGCTCGACGAGCGTCCGAGCAAGGCTGCGCACATTAGCGGATAGAACCCCCGCCCAGAAAGGAACAGCCATGCCACTGGCAGCGAGCCGCAGCTTTGTTTCAACAGCGGAGCATTTTAAGCGTCGGCGGCTGGGCAATGGGCCTGGAAGTTGTTGGCCCCGAAATTATCCGCAGCGGAGTTGCGCCGACGGCACCGCCCAGCCGGAAGGCAATATGCAGCAAGTGCGTTTTGGCGGGCGGCGGCCTGGGAGTCGGATTTCACCGCACTGCCGCTGATGCTGGGCAATGCCAGCGGAGGAAAGGGCGGCGCGCAAGCAGGCCCCGGCCAAGGGACGCATCCGCCATGCTCAAGGATAGGCGGCCGAATGGGAACAAAACTGGACAGGATAAGTGAATTGTCGGCAATATTTACAGCTGACATTCAATGAACTGTTTGCGAGGAGCCGCAAGGATTTTTAAACCGGGGCAAAAAATAAAACCGAGCTTGAATTACTCTGACTTATTTAATATTTCAACTATTATCGAACACGTTAAAGTTTGCCTATGCTAAGTTGAAAATCTGAAACGCTTTTTGACTGATGCAACTGCTTGATTTCAAAAAAACATTTTCAAATGCAGCGGGGAACTCGAACGTATTTTTGATTTATCGAACGCAATAATGATTCTGCCATCACCAACATGCATAATTTTTCCATCTCCGAATGTCTTGTGCGTCACGGACTCACCCGCGTTTATGCTGGGAAGGTTAATCGTGGCGCAGGTGCGGTGCTTACCAAATTCGCGGGTTGAATAGGAATTTTCTGCTGACCCACGTCCTGCGATATGACAGAATTTATCTCAAAGGGTTTTGCAGTATCCATCTTAATAGGCATAGGGATTCTTCGTCATCTGCGTCGGCGAATATCTTGCCCGGAAATTCGATAGACGCCTGTATGCCCTCCTATACAGATAGCTGCTGTGAACCGTAAAGCCTGTCATATTCCTCCCGCGTGAGTACAGTATCATAACCACCGACAGCTTCGCCCTTATGTTTGTCGATGCCTGTATAAGAAAGGCTCGAATCTTCGTAGCGCTTGAATTTATATACAGCGTCATTCATAAGCGCGCAGTTGAACACGCCGAGCGACACAAGCAATTCAAAATCGTTGACGTTCAAGCCAGTTACACGCTTCAAAAGTCCCTCTTCAAGCTGCGTGATTACATCGTGCAGACTGTACTCGCGGAAATCCGTCAAATACATAAAAACAGGAATGCGGGTCGCAAATTTGATTAGCTTTTCCTGTATGAATTTGCGTTTGGACTTATATTCCTTTTCCTCGTCCGTGAGTTCCTTTTTCTCTTTCGGGTCCAGCTTTTCACCCTTTGCCTTCGCTTTCTTTACGAAATTGGACAGATTGATAATCGCTTCGATATCATCGCTCAGACTGCGGAAACCCTCAATGCTCATAAGCGCGTTCATAGCCGCCTCGTTCGCCATTAGACGGGCGAGAGTTTCGTTATCGACGTTCACAAGCAACGCGCTCTCTCAGCGCCGGGCAAGGAGCGTCGCCGATGTTCCCGCCATTGCGATGTCAAGAATTTCACTTGCGCTGATTTGCCGCATTGTCGAACCGTCATAGGCGATTACGGGCAAGAAATTGATAAATTCCTCAACCTTTTTCTGGGGGTTTGTTTCTTTAATTTCCAAACGGCAGCTGTAATCTGAAATCTGACGGAGGGCGCGGGCAAGAGCAAAGTCGAACACATAACATTCGCGCTTCATTATCTCGCGCTTGCCGTCGTCGCCGTCAATCTCCCATGAGCTTTGGACGCGGAACGCCGCTTGGAAATATGTTTCCGGGCTTGATAGATTGCGGAGCATAAATATTCCCGTCCACGGCTTTATCGTCACGCCCGTGGTGAGCTTGCCGCAAGACAGCGTGATAGTCTTTGTTTTCAGAGGGTCGCCCATTGAGGCCTGCACAGGGGCGAGTGCGTCAATGCCGATGCCCGCGCCTGTTCCAGCGCAGACATTGACTCTGTAGTCGTGATAAAACGTATTTTGCTTTTGCTTTAGTAGATTGCGCATTGCAAAACAGGAGGCGACATTCGGGAGGAACCAAATCGTATGCGTCAAAATGGAGAGCAGCCTATTGTGTGAATAGGGCATTTCCGGCTTCTTCGCGCCGAGTTTCAAATCGTCGATTGTCGTGCCGAGGTATGCCCCGCGAATGAGGTCAAGCCACTTTTGAACGTATTCCTCAAATTTGAATGTTGCGTCGAACCCTTTACCATCGGCGGCAAAGAATACATTCAGGTCAAACTCGTCAAACTCGCCCTGCATCGCGATTTGCTGTATGCTGTCGGGGATTTTATACGTCATCATTACCATACGCGGCAGGGCGTCATAGGGGTTGTCCTGCGTATCGCCCCAACTCTCTTTTGCGCGCTGCTCATCGGAATAAGTCCAGTTGTAAATCTGATCCTCAATGAACTCGCCGGAATTTATCGCTCGGAACGGCGTACCAGACAGGTATAAATAGCGCGGCGCCGTTATCGGCAGGAAGGTTTCATTGATAGCATTGCCTTCCTCGTCCTTCGCGTACTTCTCGACATCAAGCGAATCATAAGCGTCCTCGTCCTCGATATCAAATAATTTCTTCGCGTTCTCGCGCCACGAGCCGAAATGGTACTCGTCAAATATCACCAAATCCCAATTCGTGGTGTGAACCCACTCGTTTTTAGGCTTAATGCCGCCGTTTGCGGTCGTGCCGAGGTAATCTTGGAATGAGCCGAAACACACCATCGGGCGCGACAGGTCGGCAATTTCGTAAGTGAGTACAGATGTGCGGCTGATGAACTGCCAGCCCTCGAAGTCAACGTGCGATAGCAAATCGTCTTCCCACGCGCTCTGAACGGCGGGCTTGAAGGTCAAAATCAGTATCTTTTTCAGCCCCATATTCCGTGCAAGCTGATACGACGCAAATGTTTTTCCGAAACGCATTTTTGCGTTCCAAAGGAACTTCGCGGAGTTCGTGGCGCTTTCCCTTTCGGCGGACTCGTAATACGAAATCGTCTTGTGGACGGCTTTCTCCTGTTCCGGGCGCATTGCAAAATCGCGGGTACGGTTTTCCGCGTTTTCCACACGATCGCGAACCGCTATGTACGCCGCGCGAACGTCGGAAACGGTACAGCGGAACCACTCGCCGCCCTCTCCGGGAAAGCCTTTCTTTTTCAAGGCGCGGTGAATGTCGTGGTCGTCAAAATTGCTGCCGTCGGGGTACATTGCGGATTCCGCGAACACGATACGGTACGGAATCTTTCCGTCCGGACGTTTCGTGGGATATTGCTGCGCGACGCGTTGCTCCACATTTTTTGTTGTGAAGCCGACTTTCAGTAAACCACTATATTCTGGGTTGCTGTCCTCATAGGCGTATATCTTCGGATGTGCCGGTGGGCGCGGTGGGAATAGCTCTTTATTCATCGCCGCTACCGCCTAAGTCCATCGGGCGAATCATACTCTCGATGAATGCAATTTCGTCTACGGTCAGGGCGTATTTTGCGTACAGCTTTTCGTCCGTCCACGGTTCGGAGAAGTCTTGGAGGGGGACAAGAGAATAGACTTTTTTGGGTGCGTGCTGTGTACTTTTAAGTAATAGCACAAGGAAACGGAAAAACTTGGTGCTCATGTAAGTCATAATGTTGAGTGCTTCTAATTCATCTAATACTGGTCCAATTACCATATAAGTTTCTGAGCAACAAGTATTTGGTTCCCCAAGAAATGGTTTTCCTGTCACATAAAAATTTTTTGCTATACGCTCTCCATAGGCTGCTCCTATGAAAATTTTGAATTTATCCACCCAGTCCAAATTTGAAGTAATATCATCTCTATCAGCTCTGAATAAAACGGTATTTTGGATATATTTTCATATATTCATTAATATATATTATTTAAGATATATAAATTCATTTTGACATTTTTCAAAAATTAGTTTGAATTTCAGAATATAC
>JAISZB010000271.1 GCA_031269465.1 Clostridiales bacterium
CCACAGGCTGGCAAGGGCAATAGCGCGGCAAGGCTGGCGGCAATTCGCAGGCATGCTCCAGTACAAGGCGGAGCGCAAAGGGCGAACGCTTGTCAAAGCAGGCCGCTGGCATCCGTCGAGCCGGATATGCTCGGCTTGCGGCTCGCGGGGGACAAGGAAGCCGTTGAGTGTTCGGGTGTGGCAATGCCTCGATTGCGGGGCGGCACACGACAGGGATATAAACGTCGCGATAAACATTCTAACCGCAGGAACTGCGGGGATGGCTTGCTAAATTTGCCCAACCTCTAGCGCGGTAAATATTTCTGCCGTGCTAAGTCAGGGTATTACGCAAGAAGCCCCTAGCTTTAGCTATGGGGTGGTTCACATGAAAGAGATTCTAGTTTCAAAAAAAGGGTATTTGGCAGCATTGGATCCATGCGTTGGCGGAGACGCGATGATTCTGGGATTATTCCAGGCGATGGAAGAGGGCATTGAGTTTCAGAGTTGGCTATTGGCATCGACAAGCGCATTTACATGTTCTATATATACTGCTTTTCATATAAACTACTATGAAGCTTCGCTTCACCACTAAGGATGAAAATATTAAGGCCATTTGTGTGTTTGAGACATGGACAAATGTCCATATAATGTATTTTCGTACTAAACTGCCTTTTTTGGAGCTTGATTATACAGCGAGTGCGAAATGCCTATACCGGCATTTCGCACCACTCAATGGATAATCAAGCACCAAAAAAGGAACATTTGATGAAAAGCGGTATACAACAATTTCCCCTGGACGGAATCCCAGCGTCAGCCATCCATGGCGACTCATCGCATATGGAATTAGGTCTTGCTGATACACGCCCGCAAGCATATGGAATGGACGGGCAGCTAAAATGCTCTTGCATTGCCTGTGAAGAAATAAGGGGAGGCGCGACAAAGCAGGCTGGCAAGCAGCCTGCTTTGAAAGGCCGAACCTCGGCGGAGCGCGCGTGAATCATTGCTCCAGAGCAGAACGCAAATGTGCAGGAGCACAAGCGCTCGCCGCAAAGAAAGGCGCGCTTTGCAAGCAGAGTCTGCATGTCCGCCGCAGGGCAGGCCTAAAATGTTGCTTGAAAATGTTCCTGGGCAAATGGAGCGGCTTCAGCATGGAAATTTCCAAAAAGCGAAGCCGTAGAATCCTTAGAGTTTGGCGGTTCGCCTGTCGAGCATGAGAATATCGCGGAAAGACTCGTCGGAAGCTCTTCTGAGGTATTTTACTTCAGCCTTGATCTTTTTTGCGTCTCTCGCTATCTTCGCTTGTTTGAACTCAAGTTTGGACAGGCTGTTTTCAAGCTTTGACTGTCCCGCCTTCAAGTCGACGACATCCATAGCAAGCTTTGCCTGGCCTTCCTTCAAGCCGATGACATCCGCGGCAAGCTTTGCCTGGCCTTCCTTCAAGCCGATGACATCCATAGCAAGCTTTGCCTGGCCTTCCTTCAAGCCTTTTACTTCGGTGGACAAGCTGGCTTGGCCTTCCTCTAGATTGTCGACCTTAATGGCAATCGCTTCAAGAATGGACAGTATTTTTTCCTCGTTGTTCATAAGAACTCCTTTCAGCCGCCTATAAAGGGCGGGGCTGGCGCTTCAAGGCTTGCAAGCAGGCAGCCGTCGTTGAAACCAGAAAACTTAAGAAAATCTCTCTATCGAAGGATTCAAGCTTATGTTGCGCCTTGCATTAATCCGTTGAATGTAAAAATCGTAAATCTTCAGTGTTTTCTGTGCTTTCTTTAAACATGCCTGCAGTGGAACGTTGTTGTGTAGCGGAGTCCCGCCTTCAGGCGTGGGGAGGAAGTCGCACGCCACCTATCGGCTGATACTGCTTTGCGCCTGCTCAAAGGCGCGAGCTTTTTATGGCTGATTTCCGCTGGCTTGGCTATACCGCTTTGCAGTCAAATGCACCGATTTTGATGCCTGACTGTCCATTGAAGGGTGTGAAATGAATATCCACATTTCGCACTAATTGTATAATCAGGCGTCAAAATCGGAACTATCCAATGCAAATTAGTGTATGTAACACTGCAGGCGCATTCCGTTGCGGATAATTTCGGGACTCAACAGCTTTCAGGCCCATAGCCTAGTGCAGGCAGTCTTAAATGCGCTACAGTCCTATTTGGCTATAATTAAGCATTTTACAGGCTAAAAGCTTGTAGCGCAATTAAGAGCGACAGCACTAGCTGCAGACGCTTAACGCCGGAACAGTTCAACGATTAGTTGCCAGCGGCATGGCTGTACCCTGCTGGACGGGGTTTCCGCCCGCTAATGCGTATGGGCCTTGCGCGTACGCTTCACCTATGTATTCTTGGACAGCGCAGCCAGTTAAGGCTTAGGCTAGCCGCTAAGGACTTGCGTTCGGCAAGCTCCTAGCCTACAGCGCGAATTTCAGTTCGATTTTCAGTAAAAACATTGGCTCACTTAATATACATCAATTCATTGAGATTTGCAACTGCATGATTGGCAGCCCTTTCCCTTTGCCAATAAAGCAGAAACGCCTGATTAACCGCAAGCGAGCCGTCCCAGCCAAGCACGGCGGCGGCTCCCGCAACTTTGCGGGTGGCCTGTATCGCTTCAGGGACCAAAATTATATGAAGCCCCTCAAGATCCGATCTCGAGACTTCTATCACGCACGAGATGCTCCTGCCTGCGGGGACGACAGGGTAATTGCCGCTCATATCGGTTACGGCGAACATGCTTTTCATGCAGCCGTTGATGTTTGCGACCTCTGCTCCGGCCCCGGCTTGAAGGCCTTCAACCTCTATCCTGCAGGAGGCCGACATGCCGAATACGTCCTTGGCCAGGCCGCTTCCCAGCTCATCCATGTAAATCGGAGTATACCCTATGCAAACGTACGAGTCGATGGTGCTGGTGTTTTCGAAGCTTGCAGGCATGCTCCCTGCTGTATGGGCGAAGCCTTGGATTCCGGAGGCGAGGCTTCCACGGTTATAGCGGCGGGCGCAATCTCGATGGATGTGGCGTTTGCTTCAAGCCGACGCTTCCCATAAGCGCCGCTGAAGATGAGCTGTAGGGCTTGTGCAGGTACCAGGCGTATGCCGCTGAGATGCTTGGCATGCTGAGGACAGGAGCAGATTTTCAATTTTTATGCAAAATTTCTATAATGCAAATTTGTTTTTGAAGACCTTCTATCATTTCATTGATCATTTTAATGTTATTTTTATCTAAGTTAGCATTCCATTCATCCAACAATAATATGCCGATACCCATTTTGTCTAGGTTTAGGTTTATTTCCTGCAGATTGGAAACCAGTTTTTCACCTGTGGAAAACTCTTTATTCTCGTTTTCAAATATTATCTTTGAATGGGTCGGCAGAAGAAACGCCCTGTCTCCGAGAATGGATTTCATGCGCGTCATCAACGTCGTCTTTCCTGAGCCGTTTTCTCCCGACAAGGTATAGCGCCCGCTGGAGTAGTTGTTTGTAAATGCGTCAATGTCGCTCAGTGCTCGGGGGAAAAGAGCGTCGTCTCCCTTGCGTATTTTTATTTTGCCCCATGATATTCTGCCTTCGTATTCATCAATTATCATAGAATCCTTGTCAAAGCATAAATTTGCTGCGAGTTGGCGGGTTCGATGCATTTTATCACTAAGCTGCACCAAAAGGTTTATCGTCTGCCCCAGATACTGTATAGTCATAATCTGCCTCGGCAGCGTCGCCACCAAGGCGCTGAGATTTTGAGGATCCCCGCTTTGATTGAACGCATAGATCAAAGCGGCGACTATTGGCATAGAGCTTACCGCCATTATTGCCAAGGAAGTTGCGTCGATCATTAAAGTCGCCGATCTTTGCAATTTTGAGGAGATAAGCAGCTTTTCCCGAAAAATTTTCTTCCAGATCTCATAATTCCAGCGATTTCCTACCAAAATGGAATCCCATCCGATATCCAGCGTCTGCATCATGGCGCTTCTGCCGCTCTGAGCTTGCTCAGAGCGTTTGCGCAGAGTTTTCTTGCCAAGCGATATGCAAATGAACGTCAAGGGGAACGCAACCGCGTAGGACGCTAAAAATGCGCGGCTTAAATAAAAGCTGATTACCAGGACGTTAAGGCAAATGCTTAGGCCCATAGATGATATGTCAGCAAAGAAATCATAGTTTTCTTGTATGATGAGCCATGCTTCATGCGTGAAATACGGCTGTCTTTGAGATTTGAACTTCACGCTGCAGTTAAGGTCGGGGCTGTTATAGTTTTGCTCGCCAAATGATGATATCAGTTGATTGTATGTTTCGTATTTCGCGGCGTTGAGGCAATAATTCGTCAATATTGTTGGTATGTAAACTATAATCAGCGATAGAATAAAAAGGGCGAGCCACAATAAGTAACCGCTTCCAAGACTAACCCTCCTTCCTAAGTTCACTATGGAAATAGTAGAGAAGGCCACGATCAGCTGTTGAAGTATAATAAATAAAAAACTCATTACAGAGGCGCGATTTATAAACTTCAATTTCAACTTCATTAATTATCAAATCCCCTGAGAAAGACGCAATAGATTTAACCTTATCTTGTTTTGAGATTGAAGCGTCTTCCCGTCAAATAATTCAAGATGTTATTTTATCAGTGACCGAAAGAACATTAAGCAATGGATCGATACGAGAATCATCAATCGATATCAATCTGATAAAGACAAAATACAGACTGCAAGGGAGAGCTCTCAACCTATTGAGCTAACGATATAGTCATTATGAATACTTTCTTGTACTTAATATCTTCTTCATAAATTGTGAACTGCAGTTCTCTTTTATCATATACCGCTTTTCATCAAATGATCCTTTTTTGGAGCTTGATTATCCATTGAGTGGTGCGAAATGCAGATTCGGCATTTCGCACTCGCTGTATAATCAAGCTCCAAAAAAGGCAGTTTAGTACGAAAATACATTTTATGGACATTTGTCCATGCCTCAAATACACAAATGGCTTAATATTTTCATCCTTAGTGGTGAAGCGAAGCTTCATAGGGGTTTATATG
>JAISZB010000296.1 GCA_031269465.1 Clostridiales bacterium
GGCGGTACTCTAAGGCCACGCGGTTAGGCTGGTTCACGCGGTTATACCGACAAATAGTGATGAACCTATCCTGCTTCCTTTTATTTTTGCCGATTTTATCGGAAATAAAACTTTGGCTAAGTCTGGTTTCATCCTTGGTGGTGAAGCGCAGCGTCATAGGGGGTTAGTACGAAAATACATTTTATGGACATTTGTCCATGCCTCAAACACACATATGGCTTAATATTTTCATCCTTAGTGGTGAAGCGAA
The DNA here is from genome assembly GCA_031269465.1 of Clostridiales bacterium. Lineage (GTDB taxonomy): Bacteria > Bacillota > Clostridia > Lachnospirales > WQUN01 > JAISWZ01. The sequence continues at coordinate 251 of JAISZB010000296.1, forward strand.
GCTTCATAGGGGTTTATATGAAAAGCAGTATAACTAGGCTGTGGAAGTCCGCTGTGGAGCTGGTCGCCGCCAGAAATAGGGAAGGCAAGTTCAAGTCTGATCCAGCTGGAAATGCGGAAATGCCCAAAGGCTGCGGCGCCTAATGCGCCCAGATAAGAACTTGGGAAAGCTTTTCGGCGCGGCTGGCCAAAGCATGCTGGTGGAAGTGTTGGGGCGTACCATCAAAGTCGGGCGGACAGCATCGTTAATCCGCAAATATCCTAACGCGAGTGCTGCAACAAGGCATAGTTTCAGAGAAACGACAGAGGGCGTACCGCAAGGCGGCTTATAGTGCATTTATCAAAGCCGCCTAATGCGCAGTGATATATCTGAAGTAGCAAAGACCCAGGACTTGCGGCAAAAAGATAAAGCATATCAAAACCTTGCGCCGCATGCGGCATAAGCCCTCAAACGCAAGGCTTCTCAGGTTGCCTGCTCTGATCTTGCGCCAGCCAGCCGGAATAGAGCTTCGGCAAGAACTTGCCGGATTGCTTGAACAGCCTTTAAGGCTCAATTCATTATGCTTGCTCTTTACGCTGGAAGTCTGAATCTTTGGGGCAGTTCATAGATTCGCTGCACATAATCAATATTCTCTTTGCATTCGGCGGCCAGTGTAGTCCGCTGCCCTCCTAAAACTATGCTGAGTGAGCCGGATAAGGAATCGACACGAAGAGAACGTAGGCTTGCGCGACATGCAGGCGACCTGGCGGCATTCTACAAAAGCGTGGGAGCCGCCGAAAGGTAGCCTGCCAACATAGCTCCTTTCATTGAGGGCAAGTTGCTCCTCAATGCGGGCAAAGATAAAACTGGCCGGCTGCGCGGGAAAGGTAAAAATTCCGGGCGTATGCCGGCGGCGAAGATGAAAACCAAGAGCAGGCGCATGGCGGCAAGAAGCAACGGCTGGGGCATTGAAGGGCGAATGGAGAAGCTGAAGCGATACATCTGCGGCTGGGCTGACTGCTTCAAGATAGCCGGTGTAAAATCTTTGCTTAAAGAAACAGGCGAATGGATGCGAAGGCGGATCCGCTTGGCTTTCTGGAGGCAGTGGAAGCGAGTCCGGACGAAATATGAACGGCTCCAAAGACATAAGCCGGACAGACAAAAAGCATGGAAATGCGCCAGCGCGAGATAAGACTGCTGGCGCACATGGCAAATAGCCCAATACTTAAAAGACAACTGCGAAACGTCGCATTAAAGCGTATGGGGCGCTTATTCCTGGCTGCAGGCACTAAGCCGCTGCGGCCAAAGAATTATAGCCTAATTTCTCGCTTGAACAGCCCTGAACTTTGCGGTTTGCGCGGGTTCTATGGAAGAGGGCATTGAAAGCGAAGATCGCCCAAAGCACGGTTGTGGGAGGTCGAACGTCAAACTAACGGGCGGCCTCCTACACAATCGCCGACTACTGCCAAATATTCTCAGACATCGGGCATTTCAAGCTTTTCTTCGCAGCCCTCGCCTCAACGAAACACCCGCAAAGCCTGCATATGCCTCCAATCAGGCATTCGCACCGCTTGCACGCCGCAAGCCTCTTCTGAACAAGCGCAGGCTCCGCTTTCATTTCTTCTGGCAAAGCCTCAACATAGGCTGCTACTATATTTGCCGCGTCATAGGTCATCTCATGAAGAAGGCAGCGTATGCATTCAGCTTTCATCACTTCACTGCTATGAGCATTACGCTGCAGGCTGGGATTTCAAACTCGACCCCCATGCCCGTACGGCAAAAATCGCTGAAATCCACTGGAACAATGCTGTTAGAACTGTCAAAGTCATTGTAATCAGACATTTTTCCGCTTAAGATCCTAGCGCTAAGGCTATCGCAATTTTTGCCTAAAATTTCACAGTCAATGCTAGATGCAGTGTCATGGGAAAGATTGGCAAGGGTTATATGCAGCTCGTCATTAAGATCTATGGATGCCGAAACGCTGAGATTGGGAATCCTAGCCTCATCCTCTCCCACTTCTTGGGTCTCAACCCAGCATTCCGCCAAAGATGCGTCCTGATGGTACTTGTAGAGATCAAATACATGGTATGTGGGCGTTAGAACCATTTTGTTGCCTTCGGTAAGTATGACTGCTTGAAGGACATTTACCGTCTGGGCGACGTTAGCCATTACGACCCTGTCGCTGTAGGCGTTGAAGATGTTAAGCGTCGCAGCCGCTACGATGGCGTCTCTCATAGTGTTCTGCTGGTACAGAAACCCGGGGTTCGTACCAGGCTCTACATTATGCCAGGCTCCCCATTCATCCACTATCAATCCTATTCGCCGCTTAGGATCATGCTTGTCCATCATCTTGGCGTGAGTTGATATGAGCGTTTCCATCTTCAGAGCTTCCTTCACGGCTGCATAGTATTCCTTTGACGTAAACTTTGTGGCGCTGCCTTTGTTTCCCCAATCCCCAACGACGGTATAGTGGTGCAGGGTTATGGCATCCATATGCTTTCCGGCAATCTCCATCACCTTATCAGTCCAATTATAGTCGTCATCTCCGGCGCCGCAAGCAATTTTGTAAAGTTTGCTATGCCCGAAGCTCTTGGCAAAGCTTTGGTACTTCCTAAATTCATCCGCATAGCGCTCCGGCCTCATATTTCCTCCGCAACCCCAGCTTTCATTTCCAATTCCTAAATATTTCAAATGCCAGGGCTCTTCCCTGCCGTTTTCCACACGAAGCTGCGACAGGGGAGAAACTCCATCGAAGGTCATATATTCAATCCATTCGCTCATTTCCCGCACAGTGCCGCTTCCCAAATTTATGTTTATATACGGCTCGCATCCCAGTTGATCGCACAGCTCAAAGAACTCATGCGTCCCAAAGGAGTTGTCCTCAACGACCCCGCCCCAATTGGTATTGACCATCCGCTTCCGATCCTGCTTTGGGCCTATCCCGTCCCTCCAGTGATACTCATCAGCGAAGCAGCCGCCAGGCCATCGCAACACCGGGATTTTCAGGCTCTTCAAAGCTTGCACGACATCCGTCCTCATTCCGTTCTCATTGGGGATGAATGAGCTTTCACCCACAAATAGCCCGTCGTAAATGCATCTGCCGAGATGCTCAGAGAAATGGCCGTAAATGTTTCTATTTATTATGCTTTTAGTTTTCTTGGAGTTTATTTTCAATTTGCTCATCTAAAATCTCCTTGGATCGCCAAAGCGTCGAAAAGTGAAAAATCTTCGAATGCAAAGCCCTTCGGTTATTTGAGATTTTGGGGAATTATACAGATTTTCATCAAATTTTCCTTTTTTGGAGCTTGAGTTTCCAATTTCAAGGTGCGAAATGCCGTTATCAGCATTTCGTACTCGATGTATAGTCAACCTTCAAAATTTAGCTGCAATGCCCTCAACATGTAATTATTCGCATAAGTATGAAAGCCCATTTGGTAATTAACTGGTAAGATTCAATATGTGACTGCTCTCATCATTAGCGGGGAAGCAGTGTCATATGGGTTCATACTCATATTATTATTGCAGCGTTAGTGTATAATGGCTTCCAATCCTAATAGCTTAAAAGTATAATGGCTAAAGGCAAGCGAATTGCAATGCAACGTCCACATTATTTCAAATAAGACGCTTTTTCCGCGCAAGCTCTTATCAGGCCGTCCTTCGGATCTCTGATAGGAAAATACTCCAGTCCCGCATAGCCGTCATAGCCAAGCTTCTCAATTTCGTTAAATATAAAGCTGTAGTTTATCTCGCTGAAGTTGAGTTCATGCCTTCCAGGGACGCCTGCGCAGTGAAAATGCGAAATTAGGGGGAGAAGGCCCTTTATTCGGCTAAGCAGATTCCCCTCTGTAATCTGCTGGTGGTAGATGTCAAAGAGAATCCTGACGCATGGGCTTCCCGCATCGCGAACTATTTCAGCGGCTTCTTCGCTTGAAGGGAGGTAATATCCCTTATGATCAAACAGGTTCAAAGGCTCTACCATAAGGATTGACTCAGCTTCCTCAAGAATTGCGGAGCATTTGCGCAAGCAGTCTATTATGCTTTTTTTCTGCTCTTCCCTGGAGACCCCAGGAATCTCGCCTCCCACTTGAGTGATGAGCTTCTTGCATCCAAGACTCTGCGCCGCCTCTATGCTTCTCTTAAGCCCTTCCAAATAAGAAGCCCTTTTGGATGGATCATTCATGGTGAACTCGCTTGTGCAAATGCAGCATATCTCCATTCCAAGGCCATCCTTGGCTGCGCGTACCGCATCCAAGTCCTTGCCTTGCCATGCCCAGAATTCTATGGCGTCAATTCCTGCGGACTTTACCGACTCCATTGCAATTTCCGTGGGAATTCCACTAAAGACCGAATCCGTGCAAACGGACAATTTCATTCTGCGCGCCTCCCCGCATTCTAAGCTTTTAAAGCGACATGCGATAAAGATCTTTTATTTCATCAATGCTGAACTTCACAGGATGGTTTGCCAAGGATGCCGCAGAGACCTTGAAGCAATTTTCAGCCATCCAGTCAATGTCAGATTCCCGTATGCCTTGCTCTTTAAGCCCGATGCTGAGATCTATCGCATCCAGAAGGCTTCTGATTCCTTCAACGCAGTCCCTTTCATCCCGTCCGCCCAGCCTCCGGGATATTTCAGCGAACTTTACGGGAGCATGTGAAATAGATCTCTCGAACACTGTCGGAGTGAGAGCGGCAAGGCCCGCTCCATGCACGACATTTCTAAGGCCGCTGGCCGGATGCTCTATTCCGTGAGCGGCTGTGACTCCAGCAAGGCCTATGGACATGCCGCCGAAAGTGCTTGCTAATGTCAGTTTTTCCCATTCTTCATCTCCCCCAAAGCCGCCGCAAAGATCTGCAAGGCTTTCATGGATAAGCTTTATGCCTTCCAAAGCAATAAGATCCGACAGAGGCTGCCCCAGCGAGGACAGATACGCCTCCATGCAGTGGCACAGCGCATCAAATCCGACTGACGACAGCACTCGCTTTGGCATTGTCTTCATCAATTCAGGATCTACTATGGACAGCTTCGCTATGATTGAATTGCTGCGAAGAGATTTTTTGTCGCCTGTCAGCGGATCTGTCAGAACCGCAAATCCATTGCCCTCGCTTCCCGTTCCGCATGTAGTAGGCGCGAGAATTATGGGAAGCGCATCGCCCAGAGGCTTCCTCGCAAAGATATAGTCTGTCAGATCCCCTTCATTTTTAGCCGCGAAAGCGATGGCTTTTGCGGCATCCATGATGCTTCCTCCCCCAAGGCCTATAACCATATCGCACTTTTCCGCTTCTGCCAGCGCCTTTCCCTCATAGATCGAGGTCGTGAGAGGGTTCGGGTCTACATTGTCAAATACAACGGAATCAACGCCGCTCTGCTCCAGATGGAGCTCTGCTTTAGCAAGCAGGCCGGATTTCTTGGCGCTTCCGCGTCCAGTTACTATCATTGCCTTTTTCCCGTACATGGCGGACTTTTTCCCTATCTCGCCTATGGCCCCGAACCCGAAAAGAAGATTCACGGGCAAGTTAAAAGAAAAATTCATAACGAAAAACCCCTTATGTCATTAATACACTGCTTTGCATATGAACTTTTCTATTTTGGAGCCTGATTTTACAGCGCTTCTATGAATAATCAGTCTCCAAATTAGGTGCATTTGACTGCAAATCAGCATATAAAGATGATAACACAGCTTTTGGTTTTGGGAAAGACGCAAAAAACAGAGCAAGGCCAAGCCAAACGCCTGCCTGGCAGTTATACTGATTGAAAATCGGTATATTTGAAAAAAGTCTGGACATTGGCTATTTGCCATTTTCCTTTCGCCATGCTATACTGATTCGCATATGAAACTGCTTGTTCCTGGGCTTGAGCGTACACCTAGCGCGAATGCCGATATCAATCGCACCTTGAAAGTGGATGAGCAAGCTCCAAAATAAGAATTTGACTGCAAATCGGCATATGACGTCTTTGGCTGAAATCAGCCTGCTCTTAAAGCCGAATGCAGACTTTATGTAAAGCTGGAAGAAGGAAGGCTGACTTAGTGGACTTCAGCAGAAAAAAATTCGCGCTTTTTGATCTGGACGGGACGCTGACGGATCCAGGCGAGGGAATTACAAAGGGCGTAAGCTACGCTCTTGAAAGTTTCGGGATTGAAACTCCGGACTTGACTCAACTCTACAAATTCATAGGGCCTCCGCTTCTAGATTCTTTCATCGAGTATTATGGGTTCAGCCTTGAGGATGCGAAGATTGCCATATCCAAGTACAGGGAATACTACCGCGAAAAGGGGATCTACGAAAACGAAGTGCTCCCGGGGGTGGAAAAGATGCTCGCAACGCTTGAGGGAAACGGCATGACGCTTATATTGGCGACATCCAAGCCAGCTCATTTCGCTCAGAAAGTTCTCGCGCATTTCGGCCTTTCTAAATACTTTGCATTTGTTTCAGGTTCAGAAATGGATGGTTCCAGAACGAAAAAAAGCGAAGTCATCACCCATGCTCTTGATAATGTACCGGGAATTTCAGCGATTGAATCCATAATGATAGGAGACAGGCTTCATGACATTATCGGAGCAAAGGAAACTGGCATGGACAGCATCGGGGTGCTGTTCGGATACGGAAGCTTGAAAGAGCTGACAGACGCCGGGGCAAACTTCATAGCGTCAAGCCCTGATGAGGTATGCAGCATTTTGCTTGGATGAAATAAAATCTAAGAATGCTCCTTAATCCCTATGGCATCTGTTGCATTTGATATTGCAATTGAGGATATTCATTTACAGCCGAAAAATAATATTTTGGGGTTGACAAAACGGGAGGCTTGATGATATAATTTTCTTTAGCCTTTGGTGCCTATTCAAAGGCTGCCATTCTTGCGGATGTGGCGGAATTGGCAGACGCGCACGGTTCAGGTCCGTGTGAAAGCAATTTCATGCAGGTTCAAGTCCTGTCATCCGCAGCATATCAGATGGTGATATCCCATCTGAACCATCCGATGAATAGGAGTAGCGAAAGCTGCTCCTATTTTTTGTCCCGCCACTTTCACCAACCAGTCCCTCACGCCGTCTTGTAATGGACGGCCACCCCCTTGCGGGTATTGATAACCACCTCATAAGGGGTGCGCACCTCGGCAGGCACCTGCATCTCGCCGATGAAACGGTAATGTATCTCCAGCCGCTGCACCTTGTTGTACCACGTTGTACCACGTTGTACCACGGCTGGTCAAGATACTGCGTGTCCAGCCGCTTGAACAGCGGGTCGGCCTCTTGCAGCGGCATCCGCGCGCCGTTATGCAGGCGGCTTTCCTCGCTGCTTAGAATCGTCACCACCGGCTGGATGGCCGGGTCATGCTCCGGCAGATAGGCGGGCACGTCCAAGCCCTGCACGAAATCCGCGAGGGTGGCAAAGCCCACGCTGTCTACAAAATGGACGCTTTCCCGCCCATCCTCCCGCAGCACCACTACGTCCGACACCGACAGCGAGTGCCCCACGAAGTCGGCGGGGTGGTGGAGGTTAAACTGTTCATACAGGTGTTCCAGCAACCGCCCCTTGTCCACATCGGGCAGGGGCCCGGTGTAGACTTGTTCATAGCTGGCCGGGTCTGGCGTAAGGGCCGCCGCCTCCAGGCGGTCTATCGATTCAAAACGAATATCGTGGTATTTATCGCCCCGCTTGATTTGGTAAATCGCGTACAGGTCTTCTTTTTCCGGCATACTGCCTCCCTCTATTTGTCAAACTCATGGCCGCGACGCGCGGGGTCTTTTCCACCACCTTGAAGGGCTTGTCCCATTTGCCGATATCGAGGCGGCTGTAAAAGTTGGTGCTGAAATAGTCGATCATGCTGTCTCTGTCGTCGTAATTGTAGGAATTGATGAATGCCTGCACATCCTGCAAAACTGTGACGGCCTGTTCGGTCAGCACGCAGCGGGGCTCGTCGCCAAAGGCCCAGCGCCCGGGCTCAAAGTAGGCCGGGGCGTTTTGCACGTGGTCGTCCCTTGGGGATTTCCCCTCGGCAAACACCGGGTGCGGCGCTTCCATCAAGGCCACATGGATAGAACTGCCGCCCGCAAAATATTGTCGCGTCACGCTGAACTTGTGCAGCGGGTACGCCTGCTTCACATACTGGCGTATCAGCTTGGCGATGTCGATGGTGGACAGGATGGAATCGTAGTTTTTGCCCTTCCACCCGTTTTGGGTGTAAAACTCGCTACGGGTGCTGCGGGCGGTTTCGGTGTTCCGCACCTCGGCCACTTGGTTGTGCTTTTTCTGCCAGATGGGAAACAGCACATCGTATTCGCCGTTTACCGCTTTCATGGCGTCGCTGCTACCGCCCCGGTCGGGGTGGTGCTGCATCGCCAGACTGCGGTATTGCTGTTTCAGGTCCTCCAAACTGGACACTTTTTTGAAGTACATCGCGCCTCCTTTTTTGCTGAAATGTCCCGCTGTTCACCTTCAAAAACAGGCCCGGCAATGGTTTACCATTACCCGGCAGAAAACAGGGGAAATATACAGCGTATCTTAGTAGTATTTTTTGCCCAAATCACGGGACATCGCGGCTTGTTCCCGCAGGCATTTTTTGCGCTCCCGCTCCTTGGGGCGGTTTGCCTCTGTACGGCACTTTTTTGAACAGTACACCCGGTTGCCATCGGGTGAAAACCACCCGCCGCACACCGGGCAGGTTTTGGTGTCCGCCGCCTGCCCGGTCAGGCTTTCCACCAGCAGCGGGTTCAGCGGCAGCACCGCGTTTTCAAAGTACCGGTAGAACGCGCCGGTGTACGCCTTGCCGAACATATAGCAGGCGCATTCCAGCGGCAGGCACTCCTTGCGGGGGCGGTCATAGTTGGCACAGGAGCTTTCCACCAGGCTGCGGATCACCCTGCATTCGCTGGCCGTCAACTCACGGACGCCGGGGCTGTTTTCCACCCTTGGCCCCCTTTCCGCCGGAAAAGTCTAGCTTGAAATTGATGTACTTCCCGGTGTCCTCCAGCACCACATCGGCGCCGTACTGCTTGCCGGTCTTTTTGGACACGAAGCTGGACACAGGGGCACGCCCGTCTTTTCAGCAGGGCGGCGGCGGTGGCCTTGGTGAGCGACGCGCCGCGCGCGGAGAAAAACCGGTCGTTCTTCCACAGGGCGAAGCCGCAGGATTTATCCGCGCAAAAAAAGCCCTTGCGCCCTTCGCGCACGTCCTTGCCGCACCGGGGGCATACACCCACCACCTCGCCGGGCGGGGCGGCGAACAGGGCTTTTTTGCCCTCGACCGGCGTCTGGTGGTCCCGCACAAGGCCGGCCACCATTTCCGCGATGCCCTGCATAAAGGCTTCGGGAGCAAGCTGGCCGCGCTCGATGCGCAGCAGCTTTTCCTCCCATTCGGCGGTGAGGGCCGGGGATTTGACCGCCTCGGGCAGCACCGCCACAAGGTTGGTGCCTTTGGTTGTGGGCACTAATTGCCGTTTCTGCCGCTGGACAAACCCGCCCCGCACCAGCTTTTCAATCACGCCCGCGCGGGTGGCCGGGGTGCCGAGGCCCTTATGTTCGACCGCATCCGAGGTGTCTTTGGCCCCTGCGCGCTCCATAGCGGACAACAAAGTGTCCTCGGTAAACCGGGCCGGAGGGGTGGTCTTGCCGTCCTCCACCACGGCTGATACCGGGGAAATGGTTTGGCCGCTTTCCAGCATGGGCAGGGCGGCGGGTTCCTTGTCCGTCTTGGGCTTTTCCTTCAAACAGGCTTTGTAGGCGGCATCAATGGCTTTCCAGCCATCGGTCAATACGGTTTTGCCTGTAACCTTGAAGGTGTGCCCGCCACAGGTGACGGACACCGCCACCGCTTCGTACTTATGCGCCGACGCCGTGGCGCACAGCAGCCGCGCCGCCACAAGGCTCAGCACGGCCGCTTCGCCCGCGGGCAGGGCTTCAAGGTCCGCGGCGGCAATCTCCATCGTGGGCAGCAGGCCGTGGTGGTCTGTCACCTTGGCGTCATTGGTAATGTGTTCCACATCGGGCGTGAAACCCACACCCATGGCGTAAGGAGCGTTCACCTGCAGGTAGTTCACCATTGCCCTTACGGTGGCCCGCATGTCCCCGGTGATGTGCTGGCTGTCGGTGCGCGGGTAGTCAGCAGCTTTTTTTCGTACAGGCTCTGGGCGTAGTCGAGGGTCTGCTGGGCGGTGAAGCCATGCAGCCGGTTGGCCTCCCGCTGCCCGCTGCAAGGTGGTGAGGTCGTTATCATAAATTTATGATAACGACCTTTATCAGAAATCCCGAGTTATCATAAAAACAACCGGCGAGCGTGGTAAATACTGCACTTCACCGGTTAAAATTCCTGATAACAAAAGAAGCTGTTGATTATTCCTCCGCATTTTTGGGTTGCAATTATTACAGCAGAGCTAATGCTTTGACTATAATAATTGGAGGACTGTTATGAAAACAGTAAACATTTTTGAAGATGAGCCAAAAGTCCGCGATGTTTTTACAAAACGCGGATATTCTGAGCGGCGAATCTATGATATCCTCGTTGTTGTGCACAAAATCACCCGACTGCATAAAGAGCAAGGCATAGAGCATTATGATGCGGATGTAATAGCGAATCACATCAAATCCTACGAAGTTCGCTATCAAAATGGTGAAATCGGAAAAGCGGCACTGGAAGCACACAAAAGTATAATTAACTGCATCATTCAAATTTGTGAAGCCGGTACAATCGGCGAAAGACGCCGCAGCCCTATTCCAGATTTGCCCGGCGGCTTTGAATGCATTCTATCCGATATACTTGAAAATACTGGTGAATGGAATCCCAAAGCCTGCCGGGAATATTACAGCCATGCACGAACATTTTTCCGCTGGCTGGGTGAGCATGGCCATGTTGGCTTGCGTCACGTTAATGCTGAAATTGTCCGCAATTATCTTGTGCATTGTCCGGCAAAAATGACAGGCGGCAGTCTGACAAATACTCGCCGAGCATTGAAAGAAACTTTAACGCTTGCATCCGAAACCGGCGTTTTATCGGTGGAAATGCAGCGGCTGTTTTTATTCAGCATTCCTATTGCCCCAAAAAAATCCAGCCATTCATGCCGCAGGACGGCATTGCCGCTGCATTGAATGTTATCGACCGAACAACAACGGTTGGCAAACGCGATTATGCAATGATGCTTTTAGCGGCGGCTGCAGGTCTGCGCGGCGTTGATATGCGGGAGCTATCGCTTTCGCCTATCGAATGGGGCCGCGGTGAAATACGCATTATCCAAGAGAAAACAGGAAACGCATCAGCTTTGCCGTTGACAACGGACGCAGGCAAAGCTATCCGCGAATATATCGCAAGCGGCAGGCCAAAAAGCAACTCTGGCAAAGTGTTTCTTATTGCCTTCGCGCCGTTCGGAGAATTACGAAGGGGTGCGCCTTCTTCAATGCTTGGGCGGCATTGCGTTAAAGCGGGATTGACGAAGAAATGGGGATTCCATTCATTGAGACGCTCAATCGCAGCAAACATGGCGATTTCCGGAGTTTCGGCAATGACTGCCGCTCAGGAATCAGGGCGGCGCTCAATCAACTCAACAAAACAGCATATATCGCTTGACGGCGAAAACCTTGAAGAGCGCGCGCTTGATTTCAGCGGCATTCGGGCGGGGGGCGGCAAGCGATGAAGAGCTTTACGGGTAAATTAGCTCCCGTCATTAGCGAATGCCTGAGGCGGCGAAATCTTCTCGGCTTTTCCGGCATCCAAGTAAAATCGCTTGCCATGTTTGATGAATGCCGCCTTAAACGCCATCCGAATTTAGAAGCATCGGCAAAAGAATCAGTTCGGGGTTGGGTGGACTGCGAAACATCAAAAGGCTGTAAAGCAATGTTCGGCAAAGTTGGCGCCGTGAGAATGCTGGCGCGGCATATGGGCGGCGGCGCGCATGCTTTGCCTCCCAAAACAGTTTTGCCGCCGAAGCGATGTGCGCCGCATATCCTGGCCGGCGAAGAGCTTGCCGCTTTGCTTGCCGCCGCGGATGATATCAAGGGAAACTTTGAAGATGCCTGTAAATTGATGTTTCCGACATTAATTAGGCTGATGCATGCCTGCGGGCTGCGTCCCAATGAAGTACGCCTTGTCAAGCGGAGCAATATCAATTTTGATGCGGGCGAAATTCCCATGGCAAAAACCAAAAGACATAAAGAGCGAATAGCAGCTGCATCTGATGATATGCTCCGTCAATGCAGGAAATACGGTTCTCCCAGAGTGTTTTGGGGTTCAGGCGGCGAATGCTTTTTTGCTCGTGAAAACAATGAGCCATTATCAAGAGATGGCCTTTGGAAAGTTTTTAACCGTTGCCGGCGGCAAGCCAACCCGGACGTTCCGGCGAACATGCTTCCCCGATTAAGGCCATACGGCCTAAGACATCGGTTCGCATCGGCGGCTTTGCAAAAATGGCTGGGCGATGGGAAAGATTTGTACGCGATGCCGCCGTATTCGCAGGCATATATGGGTCATGAAAATTTTTCGCATGCGGCATATTGCATTCATCTTCCGCCGGATAATTTATTAAACTCGCCGGGCATCGACTGGAGCAGCATAGATGAAGCAAATCCGGAGGCGGATGCATGGAGAACATGAACTCGCTGCTTTCTTTTGCAAGAGCTTATCTCAAACAATGCTTGCCGCATGAACGCAAATTTGGCAATAATACAATAAGGCCATACAAAAAAGCTCTTGATTTATTATTTGATTTCGTTAAAGTTCAAAAAAATATGCCACTCTCCAAAGTTGCATTTGAGATGATTGACGGGAATCTGCCGTCCGAATTTCTCGACCATCTTGAAAAACAGAGAAATTGCTCCCCAAAAACGCGCAATCATCGGCTGAGTTGCATCCGTGCCTTTTACGCCTATGCCGCCGAGAATGACATAACCGTTATTGCTCATTATGAGGAAATCTTGAAAGTAGATTATGCCAAGGCTTCCGAAAAACTGGTTGAACACATGAGTGAAGATGCCGTAAAAGCGGTGATGGCGGAAGCCGGCGCATCAACGCGCAAAGGTCTTCGGGATATGTTTCTTATGTTGTTCCTGTACAAAACGGGAGCAAGAATAGAAGAAGCTCTGAACATCAAGCTCCGCGACATTCAATTTGGAAAAAGCCCG
>JAISZB010000306.1 GCA_031269465.1 Clostridiales bacterium
CCGAAATGCCGGGAAGCGGCGGATTCAAAGGCTGCGCCTCGGCCGCCGGCGCCGGAGCCGCGCGCTCCGCGGCGATGGAGGCTTGCGCCGGGGGCGGGATGCATTGGATTTCCGCGGCGAAAGGCAGCGACAAGAAGGCTTTCAGGGCGATAAGGGGCATTTTCGGCTTTTCAGGCGCCGCGCCGCTTTTTGAGGGCGGCTGCGCTTGCTCCGCAGCGCTGAAGCGCTGCCGGAGCTTCCCGCATTTTCAGGAATAATAGCGAAAAGAACCCTGGACCGCAGCTGCGGGGCGCTTATCGCGAGGGACTGTTTTTTGGCGTTGGACGCCGAATTCTTGGACTGGACGAAAAATTCCCCGGGCTCGCTTCCGCCGGATGCGTCCGCGCGGCAAAAATGCCCAGCAATCCCTATAAGCCTCCCGAAGCCGGCTATCGACGCTTCTTCTCAAGCGCAGTGAATTTAGATGTTTTCGCTTGCGCCGTACGAAAGCGCCGGCGCGTTGAAGAATGCCGCTTTCAAGTCGACGCCGCCATGAAAAACGGCGAAAACAGGGCGGCGGCAGGTTGCGGATCACTCCAGCCCGCTGAAATAAAGAAAGCAGCCCCCGCACTTCCTGCTATGGGGCGAATTTTGTTGAAATCCAGCGTAAAGCGCCTGATGAAAAAAACCGGCTACACCTGCAAAAAATACCCGGCGCAAATATTAGGCTTCTTGGGAGCGACCATGTTGTCCCCACTAAGCCATTCGACATTATTTAAATATAAACTTAGACAGGCAAATAATGAAAAAAGGGCTGAATGCATTAAAAAGTCTTCTTTAGGACCTCTAAATCGAGATCGTTTTGGCATCTGTAGAGCTTATGTTAAGGCGTTAAACTGTCCTGTGTCAGCCCTGATGACTACGAAATTAGGCAACATATTACAGACTATCTTTCACAGCTTGACAGCTTTTCGATTGCATTGCGAAGCCCTTCTGGAAAACATGTAGAACTGTCCCAATTTGCCAAAGAAAAGGTCTCTATGGATTTAGTCAGCATGGAGTATTTTGAATGGAAAAACACGCCCGGGTTCGATGACGCTTATTCATTTTTGACCGATGAACTGTCCGGAATTAAGTATAAGATCGTGTCAGTGCCAATTCCAGCGGGGTATGAACTTCGTCAATAGGCTATAGAAGCGACGCAATCGCAGTATAGCTCCGATAGCGGAAGCATCGGCATCGATGTATATTTAACCCCTATAAAAAGCGAACCCAATTCAGAATCTAAAAAGCCTGAAAAGGTGGTTGACGACGATGATGACGGCGACGAAGCTAGAGAACATCCATCTCCATGGGCTGAGGTATTCATCTCTGCTGGAATCGGAGGGAAGCCCATCCTAAAGCAACTGCAGGAAAAATATACCCAAGTGATAACGCGCGCCGAATTCTGCAGCCTCGCCGTAAGAGCCTACGAAAAAGCCAAATGTGAAATTACAGGGCGAAAGAGCTTTAGCGGCACGAACGATATAGACGTCGAAAAAATGGCCTATCTGGGGGTTGTAAGCGGCGCAAATACTGAAGGTACTTTGTTCAATCCTGACGATCAACTCACTCGTGAGCAAGCGGCGGTTATTCTGTCTCGCCTGGCAAGCGCCGTAGGCAAACCATTTTCAGGCTAGTCGGCGCCGCAAAGAACTTTTTATTCAGATGACGCAATGATATCTCCATGGGCTGTTGGGGCCGTCTCGCAAATGTGGCAGGGAGGACTCATGGAGGGCGTTGGAAACAACATGTTCGCGCCTCAAGAGCCATACACGAGGGAGCAAGGCATCGTTACAATAGTGAAACTCTACCTGAATACTGGAAATTCGTAAAAAATAGGCTGCTAAGCATACAATTCACATATGCTCGCCGCCTAAAATTATGCTCACTCATTATGGCGGGTCCCAATAATCACATCGAATTTCCCGTCCTCCATTACGCCATCTCCTTTACGTGCGTCTCGATAAATTCAATTTCCAATTCGCCACGCCCATATTTCCTGTATAGCTGTTGGTCTATATCGTGTATGGATTTTGTCCAGTCTATGTCAGAAGCGGATGTGAAGTCTTGGAGGGGGACGTATTTCCATACTCCGGGGGCATTGTGTTGCGTTACTTTTAATACGCCCAGCAATGCTCTTGCGAACTTGGTTCTAACATACTTTCTCTAAATGAACGTTTGATTAAGTCAAATAATGGAAATTTGGATTTGAAAGTAATATTGCACAAAATGCAGATCCAGTTCAGAAATGAGATATGAGTTTTGAAATTGGGAGTATTGCGCAAAAGACTGCTAGACAACCCTCATAATTTAGCTGTGCCTTGATTTAAAAAAATAGCGGCAGCCTGCGCAAAATGGTATATATTAGATCTTACGGAGAAGCTAATATGCCAAACAGGGCGGAGGCTGCGCTATGAATCCCATTAAAGTCGATATTTCTTGGATTGGCGAATATCTTTCAGAGTCAAATTCGACCGCAAATTTTTCTGATTTCCAAATTCGGCGCATCGCCGCGATTGCGGCGTCTATGGTTGAAAAAGGCTCAGCAGGCAAAATCTCCGCGACAGCGTCGAAGCTGAAGGGAATCGGCTTTTCAATTTTCTAGCGAATGTTTAAGCATGCATTCATGCGCTGCGTTTTTTATGCAGTCTCTGACGCCCCTTCATCCCATTTTCCAATTGAAATGAGGCGGCCCAAGGATGTGCGGCAGCAATCTGCCTGCTCCGCGGCACTGCGCAATCCAAAGGTACGGCAAGGAGCTTGGCAAGGCGGCTCCAAAAAAATGCGCCTCTGACATGGCCCCGCCGCTGCCGGAGCCTGTGAAAGCCTGTTTTATGGCCGGCGGCTGGCAACCGCGCGCAGGAACTGTAGATTCCCGCCTGAAAAACGGCTGGAGCGCATAGGCGCGCTCAGGGCGGACAGGGATGCATTTCCAGACGGCTTGAAGATTTCCGCCGGCGAATTCGCGAAAACTCCCGGCATGCCGGATTTCAGCCTTGCTGAAGCGAAAAAATCAGAATGCCGCGCCTATATATATGAAGGCAAGCTGAACGGAATCGAAAGCGCAGCAGTATTATTGCCGCATCCGAAGGAATCCTTCGGCAAGCCCGCCTCTTTGAGGGCTTTCATCTGCGCGGACGCCAGCCTGGACGTCGAGTCAAGGCTTTATTATTATGATAACTTGTGGTACATCGAGACGTTTTTTTCGCAGGCGAAAGGCAGCCTTGGATTCGGAAGGCGTCAAATCCGCTCAAACAAAGGGATGGAGCGCCTCTGGACGCCGGCGTCCCCTTGCCGCCCAGCCTGCCGCGCGGCCGCGGGCGCCTATATGCCTTTCGGCTCGGGGCTTCGCAAGCTGAGGAATGAAAATGCCAGAAATCCCATAAAATCCATATATGATAGGGGGCGCGGCGGAGGGATGTCTGAGTTGCAAGGCGTATTGTCGGAGCTCAAATCCGAGTCCGAAAACATAGTGCGGTTCCGTGAATTGCTGCGAAAGTACACCCAGCTGTCCGAACTTACAGCGCCAGTCCTGAACGATCTGATCGACCATATTGCAATTTACGGAGCTGATGGCAAAGGCAAGGAAAGAACTCAGAAAATAGAAATATATTATCTCACCTGGCTATCTGCTTGACTAAGGTTAAAAAATAGTGCACATTGAAAGCATGGAAGAGTATCCTATGACCTTTAACGAATTTGTAAAAAGCTTTTCTACGGAAGAGCAATGTCGCGGCTATATCTTAACTCTAAATGAGCGTTTACATAAATGATATACAGAATGCACATAGAATATTAATCATATAATTCATATTACATTTAAAATATAGGCGAAATAGCCAAAAGCTAGAATTTTAAAGAAAT
>JAISZB010000317.1 GCA_031269465.1 Clostridiales bacterium
CTGCGGCCCAACCGAAAGGGGGGAGCAGCCGAAGGTGAAGCCAGTGACTGGGGTGAAGTCGTAACAAGGTAGCCGTACCGGAAGGTGCGGCTGGATCACCTCCTTTCTAAGGATTTGCGCGCTTTTCTCTTCCGGGGCCTCGCGCCCCCCGCTGCTATTCAAGTTCAAGGCTTTGTGGGCGGGTTCCCGAGTGGCCAAAGGGAGCAGACTGTAAATCTGCCAGCACAGCTTTCGAAGGTTCGAATCCTTCCCCTCCCATAGCATGCCAATATGCAATATTGGTTTAGTAAAAAGAAACAATATTCCCGGGAATATTGTTTCTTTTTTTGCGTTGCCGCTTTAATGCGCGTTCCAAATGCACTGGTTCGCATGTGAAAATTCCTATTGCGGCGCTAGTCCGCGCTGCGAGCGCGAAATGCCGTTATCGATCGCGCCTTGACAGTGGGGCGGTCAGGCCAAAACCGGCGCCACTGAATGCAAATCGATTATTGCTCTCCGGCATAGCGTCTATACCGACGATTTGCAGTCAAATGCATCGATTTAAATCGGAACTTTTATATGCAAGCCAGTATAATTGAACTAATTCAGCGCATCCCGCTCTTTTTATTGAAAGCGCCTTAAAGAAAGGAGCTCTACAGCATGAATCCAAGTGTTAAAATCGCAATGGAAGCTTCCGATGCCTACAACTTTGCGCTGCAGCAGAACCAAGTTCCCATTGTTAGAAAAGTTGTCTTGCAAAATGAATGCGCGGAGCTTCTAAGCTCCGCGGTAATCAGAGCGTCCTCCGATCCCTGCGCGAGCCTGCCCTGGTCGAGGGCGATTGATCTGCCTGCCGGCTGCAGGCTGGAAATCGATGGCGCCGGCATCAGCATCTCCCCTTCCTATCTCTTAGGCTTGAGAGAAAAGACAACCTGCCTCTTAAGGATGTTCGTTGAAAAAGACGGGGAAGTTATAGCGCAAGCCTCCAAGGAGATTTCTATCCTATGTTTTGACGAATGGAGCGCGGATTCGAGCATACCGGAGATCATCGCCGCGTTTTCCACTCCTAATCATCCGTATATACATGAAATCCTGAAAAAAGCCCGCGCAATGCTCTCCGACTGGGGTGAAGATCCGGAGCTTGCAGGATATCAGAGCAAAAACCCCAATGCGATCCTGAGGCAAATGGCGGCCATATACGAAAGCATCCGCCGGGAAGGCATAGCCTGCTTAAATCCTCCTGCAAGCTTTGAAGCTCGCGGACAGGCAATCCGATTGTGCGGCGCGCTCCGGGAGGAGAAGCTTGGAACATGCCTGGATCTGACTCTCCTCTATGCAGCCTCCTTGGAAGCCGCGGGCTTAAATCCGATTATAGTGCTGGCAAAGGGGCGAGCCTTGGCGGCATGCTGGCTTGAGGACGCAACTTTCGCGGAAAGCGTCCAGGACGATCTCTCGTCGCTTACAAAGAGGCTAGCTGTCGGAATCAATGAAATAGCCGCGGTGGAGGCCTCCTGCCTGGCGGCGGGAAGCTCCGCAGGCTTTGCCGAGGCTTGCGTTGCGGCGGCTCGCAGTCTTAAAAGTGAAGAAGAGTTCCTCTACATGGTAGATGTCGCGCGAGCGCGCGGAGGAGGGATCCATCCTATCCGGCAAGAAAGCTCCGCCCCCGAACAGGGCGCGCCAGGCGCTGTCATGCCTTGCGATCTCGAAATGCATAAAGCCCCGAAAACTTCGCCTGCCAGCCTCAAAAAACAGCAGATTTGGGAAAGGAGGCTCTTGGATCTGAGCCTGCGAAACTCCCTGCTTAACTTCCGCTCTTCAAAAAGCGCCATACAGCTCCTGGCCCATTCTCTGCCAGAGCTTGAAGATGCCTTGAGCGGAGGAGGAGAGTTCATAGTGCTGCACAAGCCTCTGGACTTCGACAGAGTCCAGCGCGGCAGCCATATATATGAACAAATGAACGATGGATCCATTCACAGCGATTTGATAATCTCTGAGTATAAAAATATGCGCCTTCGCTCTTATCTTGATGAAGCTGAGCTTTCCGCCGCAATCTCCGCGCTCTACCGCTCCTCCAAAAACGACATGGAAGAAAGCGGCGCCAACACCCTTTACTTGGCGCTGGGCTTTCTCAAGTGGTACGAATCAGATGCGAGCCAGAAGCCCAGATTCGCCCCCCTCGTCTTGACGCCGGTTGAGATGGTGCGAAAGTCAGCCTTGAAGGGCTATGTAATACGCCTGAGAGACGAAGAGTCCGCAATTAACATAACGCTTCTCGAGATGTTGCGCGTTGACTTCGGCATATCCATTTCCGGCTTGGATCCCCTCCCAGAGGATCAAAGCGGCATAGATCTGAATGCGGCATTCAGCCGCATCAGGCATGCCGTCATGGGAAGATCCCGCTGGGATGTCGTAGAGCTGGCCTTTATCAGCACATTCTCCTTCAGGCGTTTCATAATGTGGAATGATATCAGAAATCGTTCGGAGGATCTCAAGAGGAACAAAATAGTCTCAAGCCTTATGAGCGGCCGGATGGAATGGCAGTCCTCAGTTGAATTCCCCACGGCGTCAGAGCTTGACTGCGCTTCCGCCGCGGAGCTTGCAGCGCCCATAAGCGCAGACGCTTCGCAGCTCGGCGCCATCTGGGCTGCCGGCAAAGGCGCAAGCTTCGTGCTTCACGGCCCTCCCGGAACCGGGAAGTCGCAAACCATAACCAATATTATCGCAAATACGTTGTATCAGGGAAAAACCGTACTTTTTGTAGCGGAAAAGATGGCTGCGCTCTCTGTTGTGCAAAAGCGCCTGGAGGCTATAGGCCTTGCGCCCTTCTGCCTTGAGCTGCACTCGAACAAAGCTCAGAAGAAGGAGGTCTTGAGCCAGCTTGAGCGCTCTCTCTCAATCGGCCGCATAAAGCCTGCGGAAGATTTCGCTGAAAGGGCGGATTCCCTGCTAAAGCTCAGAAGCGACTTAAACGATGCCGCGGCTCAGCTTCATGAACCCAGGCCTATAGGCATGTCCCTCTATGAAGCCATAGTTAAGTCGGAGCAGCTGTCCGGAGTCTTAGGCAGCGTTCCATTTGAGCCAAAGCTTGCCGCCAGGTTTTCCTCAAGTGAATATGAACGCTGGGTAGAAGCCTGCGAAACGCTTGAAGTTGCGGCAATGAACTGCTCTGGAGTACGCGCCCATCCACTCAGAGAATTGAAAAACCCCCATTACAGCCAAGCTCTTAAAACCGAACTGGAAAAGACTTTAAAGCTATATATAGAAGAGCTTGCCAGCCTCAAAGAGAAATCATGCGCCATTGCGGAAATTCTGGGCGTCGCCCCGCCTGAGTCATACAGCCAATTTGAGGGCATGGCGGCTTTTTCCGAGGCGATCTCCGCTTCTTCCTTCATGCCTGCCTCCCTTGCGGCGGAACCGGATTTGCGCGCTTTCGAAAAAAGCGTCAAAGCGGCCTGCGAAACGGGACGCGTCATGGACAGAGAGTCTTCAAGCCTTCTTGGAAGCTTTTCTCCAAACGTATTGGAAGCGGACGCCCAAACGCTTAAGCTTGACTGGCTGCGCGCCCAACGCAGCGGCTTCATCCTTAAATTCTTCCGGACTAGGCGCATGGCTGAAAACTTAAAAATTTACGCCAAAAACCCCAAGAGCCTAAGCGTTTCTTCCATTACAGAAACTCTTGACTCTTTGGAAAAATACCAATCCGCAAAAAAAGCGCTTGAGAAATGCGGCTCTGCAATCGGCCGGCTGTTCGGTCCGATATCAATCGGCTGGGATCAAATGGAGGGCATGTATGGGCAGGCGCTGAAGATGAGGGAAAGCGCCTTTAAAATGGGAGTATGCGCGGGAGAAATCCCGTCTTGCCTAAAATCGGCGGTTGTTTCAGCAGGCGCCTCGGAAAGCCCGCTTAAGGCGCTTGCTTCTTCGTTGTCCATGTCAGAGGCGCGACGGCTTGAAGATGAAATGGAAAAGCTCCTGAAAAACAGCCTCAATGATATGAGAAGCAATGCCTTATGGATAAGCCCCGCTCTGGAAATGGCTGAAAGAATCCTTCAAAACCTAGGCAAGCTGAGGGACTACTGCGTATACATCCAAGCTCGCGAGGAGGCTGAGAAGGAGGGCATGCTAAGCGTCGTCGACGCTCTTGAATCCGGAGCGGCAAGTTGCGGATCGCTTGTTCAAGCCATGGAAAAAAGCCTACTCCAATCCTTTTGCGAAGGCGTCATAGAGCAAAGCAAGGAGCTTTCTAAATTCCACGGGCTTTTTCATGAGCGGAAGATAAAGAGGTTCAGGCAGCTGAGCGAATTATGCGAAAGCTTGACCAGGCAGGAGCTGGCCGCAAGGTTGTCGTCTCAAGTGCCGGCAGCCTCCTCAGGCGCTTCCGTCCCCTCAGGCGTTTCCAACGCCTCAAGCGTTTCCAACGCCTCAGAAATGGGAATCCTCTACCGGGCCATAAAGAGCAGGGGCAGAATGCTATCTATAAGAAAGCTCTTCGAGTCAATGCCAAACCTTCTTAGAAAGCTTGCGCCATGCATGCTCATGAGTCCTATGAGCGTCGCGCAATACATTGATCCCAAGTTCCCGCCCTTCGACCTCGTGGTCTTTGACGAGGCTTCTCAGATTCCAACATGCGAGGCGGCAGGCGCCATCGCGCGAGGCGTTGATCTCGTGGTTGTCGGAGATCCGAAGCAGCTTCCTCCCACCAGCTTCTTCAATTCAATGCGCTTGGATGAAGAAGACTTTGAAAAGGAGGATCTGGAGAGCGTGCTTGACGACTGCCTTGCGCTGTCCATGCCTTCAATGCATCTCAAGTGGCACTACAGATCAAGGCATGAAAGCCTTATTGCCTTTAGCAACAGGCGCTACTACGAAAGCTCGCTCTACACCTTCCCCTCGCCCGGAGACCTTGAAAGCAAAGTTAAGCTAGTCAAAGTGGACGGCTATTATGACAGGGGCAAAACCAAGCAAAACCGCGCGGAAGCCGAGGCTGTCGTAAATGAGGCGGCGGCGAGGCTGGACGACCCCGCTCGAAGGGATTTTTCAATAGGGATTGTCACCTTCAGCCTGGCGCAGCAAATCCTCATAGCCGATCTTATGGATCAGGCGTTCGCCGCCAGGCCTGATTTAGATGAGTTCAATTCAAGCTCCCCCGAGCCGCTGTTCATAAAGAATCTTGAAAACGTGCAGGGAGATGAACGGGACGTCATACTGTTCTCAATCGGATACGGCCCTGACGAGCGCTCAAGGTTAGCCTTGAATTTCGGCCCTCTCAATCGCGACGGCGGATGGAGGCGCCTTAATGTCGCGGTCTCCAGGGCCAGGCGAGAAATGATAGTCTTCTCGGTTTTGGCCCCTTCCCAGATTGATCTGAACAAAACCCGCTCCGAAGGCTTGGCAGGCCTCAAAGCCTTCCTCGAGTTCGCGCAATTCGGAAAAAGCGCTCTGCCCGACGATATCAAGGCAAAAAAGCAAGAGCCCGGCATTGAGGAAATCGTAGCAGCCAGAATAAGAGAGCTTGGGTATCAGGCGGACACCTGCGTCGGTTGCTCCGGCTTCAGGGTGGACATAGGGGTCATAAACCCCATTAAGCCCGATGAATACGCGTTGGGAGTCATTTGCGACGGAAAGAGGCTCTATCAATCCTCAACCGCAAAGGATTTAAACGTAATTCAAGAAGATATGCTGCTCGGGCTCGGTTGGCGGCTGTTCAGGCTTTGGAGCCTGGACTGGCGCGAAGATCCCGAGGCAACGCTTAAAAAGCTTGCGGAGGCGATTGAAATAGCCGTCGAAAAATGCGGAAGGACGGTTTCAGTTCCCATTTCATCGCCCGCAAAGCCTTTTGCGCCATTTGAAAGGATTGAAGCTCCAGAAGGCTTGCTGCCCGCCGCTTACAGGCTTGCGGCGCTTCCTGTTGAAACGTCCGCTTCCTCGCTCTTTGCAAACCCTGCAAGCTCTGATAAGATAAAAAGGCAGATATCTGCAATTCTAGAGGCTGAAGCCCCGATAAGCAAGGCTCTTCTTTGCGATCGCGTGATAAAGGCTTGGGGCTTCTCAAAGAGAGGTCCCAGAATTGTGAAAGTCATTGTTGATAATCTATCGGAGATGAAGATGCAATCTACCTGCGAAGGCGAGCGCGTCTTCTACTGGCATCCCGGAAATCCTCCGGAAAATTACTCGGGTTTCAGGGTTCCAACGGATGAAGCGGCGACAAAGCGGGCTTTAGACGACATCTCCCCCGAAGAGTTGGCCGGAGCGGCAAAGCATGTCGTCGACGCTCAAGTGGGTCTTCCCGCGAACGATTTGGCGAGGGAGGTTGCGAAGCTGTTCGGAATATCCAAGCTCAGCGCGCAAAGCAGGCTTATGCTTGACGCGGGCCTTCTTAAAGCCGTCGAGAAGGGCTTTATAATAATGGAAGGCGACTTCTGCAAAGCCCCCCGCCCGCTGCGCTAAAGCCCGGAGGATATGGCCTTTACGCGTGAAATCGCGCGCATTCGCAAAAAAAGCTCTTCAAATCATCAATTCATAATTCAGATACGCCCCGCCGATTTTAAGATGGACTGCGCAGCGGCGGCGGGCAATCATGCTTTAAACGCGCGAATTCAAAATGCATTTGAGAAAGGCGGTGCGCCAGCGAAGCTTGGAGGCTGCAAATCCCCCGGCTCGGCTATGGCTGATACAATATGAAAATTGTGCTTATTTCAGGAAAGGCTCAGCATGGAAAGACCACTGCTGCAGGATTTTTAGAAAAGCATCTGGAGGCCGCCGGCTTCCGCGCGCTCCAAATATCGTTTGCAGACTACGTGAAGTTCGTCTGCGGCAAGCATTATGGCTGGAACGGCGATAAAGACGATGCTGGAAGGTACATTCTCCAACATGTAAGCACAGAGATATTCCGCAAGCGGGATCCGAATTTCTGGGTTGATACGGTAATACATTATGTCAAAACAGTGTGGCCTGACTATGATTACGCCTTGATAGCCGACTGGCGGTTTCCCAATGAATATGAGCGGTGGAGCGAATCCGGCATAGAGGACGTGGCGAGGCTTAGAGTGTCAAGGCCCGGCTTCACGAACGACCTGTGCGATGAAACCCGCTATCACTCAAGCGAAATGTCTTTGGAAGGCTATGGGATCGATCTGGAGCTGTCAGCGGAAAGCTTAGATGAACTCGAGGAAAAATGCCTTTTGTCTTTGCCTTTTCTAGGCGCCGTTTGAGTACGCTGCCAAAGATGAGAAAGATGCCGTAAAAACGCTTTGCAATATGGTATAACAAGTCATTATTGTACCAATAATATAATGTATAATGTACCAGTTAAAAACAAGCTGTGTCGTTTGTGCTGGAAGCATCAGTCTGGCGAAGCGTAGATGCTGAATTGCTTATGAAAGCTTCTTTTTTTGAGCTTGGCTTTACAGAGGGCGCAAAATGCCGATATCGGCATTTCGCAGCTTGAAAGCTGGCTCTCACATAAAAAAGGCTTAATCGGATGCAAATCTGCATAGGCTTAGCCGGATTGCAAGCATTCAAGCGACATGTTAGGAGCGTTGCAGCATGTCTGAAAAAAAGGAAAAGCCCAAGATTCAGAAAATAAAAAAGGAAAAGGTTCTGACCGAAAGCGATATCATGAAATATGAAATCGCTGAAGAGCTGGGCCTTATGGACAAAGTTAGGAAGACAGGATGGAAAAGCTTGACCGCCAAGGAAAGCGGCCGAATTGGCGGACTTATGAACAAGAGGAGCCGAGAGCGGAAAAACGCGTCTGAGGTGAAGGAATGAGCATGCCGCCATACCAGATCTTCGCTAAAGTCTATGATTTGTTTATGGCGGAAACGCCATACAAATTATGGACTGAGTACATAAAGGGAATGTGGGGCAAATACGGCCTCGAACCCGAGCTGGTTCTGGATCTTGGCTGCGGAACAGGCAATGTTTGCCTGCAACTGGCCAGAGAAGGCTATGACATGATAGGCATAGACTCTTCAGTTGAAATGCTCTCCGAGGCTTCGGGAAAGTCAGACGCACCCATGCTTTTGCTCTGCCAGGACATCAGATCCTTTGAACTCTACGGCACTGTGGACTCAATCATTTGCGTCGGCGACTGCCTCAACTACCTGACAGAGCCCGAAGACTTGAAAAAAGCCTTCAAGCTGTGCAAAAACTATTTGAACCCCGGAGGGCTCTTCATCTTCGATTTGAATACGCCGCACAAATATGAATCAGCCCTTTCTGAGAACGACTTCTGCGAGATTTCCGAAAACGCGGCTTATATATGGCAGAACTCCTACGACAATGAGAAGAAGATAAATGAATACCTCATCACCTTCTTCATCAAAAACAGTTCCGGAAGCTATGACAGGTTTGAAGAGGAGCATTTTCAGATCGCGTATGAAGACGAGACAGTTATGGAATATTTGGAAGATTCAGGTTTCTGCTTGCTGGAAACCGCAGATGGAGATACCTGCATGGAACCTTCCCGAAAATCTTTGAGAAAGATCTTCACAGCTCGCGCATAAACGCGCGCCAGGCTAGAAACGCTCTTTATCGATTGGCAGTCAAGCTCCGGAGTAAGAATTATGAGCATCAGATCAGTTTAACTTATCGGCCGCCAGCCCCATTTTTCGCTCCAGGCGTAAAATGGGGCTCGTACTTTGCTCGGCAAGAGGCAGCAACGCCTCTCAGTCCGCAATTATGTCGTTAAGATCATAGAAAGTCTTGTTCCTCGTGACGACAATGACATTGTCGCCCGCCTGAATTTTGTCGTTGCCGTGAGGAATTATAGTATCATTCTCCCCTCTGGTTATAGCGGCTATCAAAACTCCGGGCTTAAGCTCAAGCCTCTTGAGCGGAATGTCTACGATTTTGGCATTGCTTCCGACAAAGAATTCCAGAGCCTCAACCTGCCCGTCAACAATCTGGTACAAAGTCTTGACATGGTTTCCCGTAGCGTTTTTAAGCCCGCGAACGAAGCGGATAATGTCGTTTGTTATAGTCGATTTTGGATCGACCAGATTATCCACTCCCATATTCCTTATAATCTTGGAATAGCTCAATCGGCTTATCTTTGCGATGACTTTGTGTACGCCGGCCTGCTTCGCGAGGAGAGCGGACATGAGATTGTCCTCGTCATGGCCTGTAACGGATATAAAAGCATCCATGTCGCTTATGCGCTCCGACTTCAGGAGCATGTCGTCAGATCCGTCGCCGTGGATTATAAGGGCGGAAGGAAGCCCCGCGCCAAGCTCCTCGCAACGCTGCCTGTTTATTTCGATGATTTTGACTTTCATTCCTATTTCGTCAAGGTACTTGGCTAGATAGTACGACACCCTGCCCCCGCCCATTATCATGCAACTTTTTATCTTGTTCATGTGAAGTCCGAGCTTCTTGCAGAAATCGAATATTCTTGCGGGAACCCCCACAATGTAAATGGAATCCCCCTCATGTATGATAACGTCGCCATTGGGTATTATGGCTTGGGTATTTCGCAGTATCGCCGCTATAAGTATGGACTGGAAATATTTCTTTGCTATGTTCTTTATCGCCATATTCACAATATCCATGCTGCCTGTCACTTTGATCTCTATCATTTCAACCCTTCCCCTGGCAAATGTCTCCACATCGATTGCCGGAGGGAATTGAAGCATCCTGGATATCTCGCTCGCAAGCGCACGCTCAGGATTTATCACCATGTCAAGCCCAAGATCCGTTGTGAGCTGTGAAAGCTCGTCAGCGTACTGGGTATCTCGAATTCTCGCCACCGTATGCTTGACTCCCAGCTTTTTAGCCGTAAGGCAGCACACCATGTTCATTTCGTCCAAACTCGTAGCCGCAATGAGCAGATCGGCCGTGTTGACTCCCGCTTCTATGAGTATGCTTGTGCTGACTCCATTTCCGCATATGCACATGACATCGAGAAATTCTATAGTCTTCTTCAGCGTATCCATATTCTTGTCAATAATTGTTATTTCATGATTTTCCTTGGATAAATTTTCGGCAAGACTAAAGCCAACCTTCCCGTCGCCGATAATTATGATTTTCATTTTTTCCTCCCGATGGCCTGAAGCAGACGCGTATCGCTTTGCAGTCCAATGTACCGATTTTGATGCCTTATTATACTGCTTTTCATATAAAATCACCTTTTTTGGAGCTTGATTATACAGTGAGTGCAATTGATATAGGCATTTCGCACCACTCAGTGGATAAACAAGCTCCAAAGAAGGAACATTGATGTAAAGCGGTATATCCACTTTAAAGGCGCGAAATATTGATATCAATCGCACTCTCATTGTATAATCAGGCATAAAATAGGAACCTTTGAGTGCGGCTCAGTATATATCTATCAGCCATGAATTTTGCTCTCATGCCTAGTATAGCATAAGCAGCCGAGTTTATCCACCAAGGAGCATGACTTGACGCTGATGCCAAATAGCGTTCAAATGCTGGATGAGCTTTGCCATGCAATCAAGCGCGTGATGATTCGCCTTTAGCGTTTGTCCACTCGCGCTGATATTCTTAAACGCATGAATTCAGCGCTTTCAAAGCGGGAAATGCCTACATCAATCACACTCGATGCACAGTCATTTTCCAAAATAAGAGCTTTCATGTTCAAATCAGCTTAACTGTCAATAATCAACCCCACACTATTATCCATCTGTTTCTTCATCGTATTATATGTGCGTCGCAAATCCCTCGTATTCCCCAATAAGCGTTTCCAGACATCGTCGGTTGATGAAAAAATCAGCACTTTCTTGAACTCATCCAGCGGACGATGATCTATGCTGAGAATTTCGTCTATGGAAACGCACCACTCCTGAAGCTCTTCTTCGTTTTTAGGTACAGGAGAATTAGGCGCGTACAACAGCATTTTATCGATGAAATACTTTGCGCTGATGCGCTCAATGCTGTTTACGCCGTAGACCTTTCCGGATGACGCTTCAAAGGAAGGGTCCAATTCATTCATCAGCTTTCTCGGAGGCTTTCCAGGAGCAACTCCCGCAACCGCAGGCCTGATCTCAACAGCTGGAGGAACGGTCGATGGCGGTTCCTCTCCCGTCCCGAAGCCGCCTCTATCTGAACTCCATGGCATCTTAAACGCAGCGCTTCCTGAAACATTTCCCAGGCTTATTATTGAAGCCGCCTCTCCCGCGCCATAGATCGCAGGCGTTCCCGCGCCATAGGCCGCAGGCGTTCCTGCTTCTAATCCCGCGCTACCGCCTGAAAATGCGTTGTTTATGAAGCGCATTTCTTCGGTAAGGAATTTTGGCTTAAAATTCGCGCTTGCATGAGCCGCGTCCGCTGCAAGAGATCTGACTCCCGAATTTCCTTCAAGGACTGCGCCCGCCCCCGAGTCATATGAGCATGCGGCTGGCTCCTTGCCTGGGACATAGCTGTTTATTGGATCGGCAGCGTTTTCCCGACTCTCCACTATGCTAATAACAGCCCCTCCATCCAGCCTTTCCGCCTTTTCCAGCAAGTGCCTTTCATCCACCGCATTCTCCGGCGATTGCTTCAGCCACCTTTGCTGCAGCCGGCTGTTGGTGAGTATGCCGTATTTCTTGTAGATCCGCTTATCGAACAGCGATAGCTTCAGGCAGCGGTTTACAGCCGTCTCAATCTGCCATGCAGTGATTCTTCCTGAAATGCACCTCGCCTCCTCCAACGCCCTGTCAGGACTCCACTGCATATAGTACCCGCCCTCGCTCGCAGCTTTCTGCACGCAGTGGTAATACGCCAGCAAGCCTATTCCGGCGTGCTTCTTTAAAAGGGCTGATATCTTCCAGTCGTTTAAGTTTACATCCCAAGACTCATTATTTAGTTCTATCGCATTCATCAATTGTTATGCGGCGGAGGCCCCTGCCTTTAGGCATGGGTAGGAAGCCGCATATCCTCCTTTCGGTTAATTCTGCCTTGCGCCTCTCTAAAGGCGCGAGCTTCTTATAGCTTATTCCTATAGCTTATTCCCGTCGGCAGCCTGGCTCCTTGCGCACAGCGCCCATAAAAGCGGCGCCCCGAACGATTGCCCTCTCTTGAAATTCAGCTTCAGCTTGCTCGGCTGTTCCAAGCTTTTTACGCCCGCAACACGTCCCTGCTATATCCTGAGCTTGAGCGTACGCTCCAGAACGCCTGTGCATTCTTGGGCATCGCAGCCTCACGATTGAGGCTTAGGCTAGTAAATCAGGACTTGCGAAGCGCAAGCCTCTCGATT
Source organism: Clostridiales bacterium (assembly GCA_031269465.1). Taxonomy (GTDB): domain Bacteria; phylum Bacillota; class Clostridia; order Lachnospirales; family WQUN01; genus JAISWZ01. The sequence continues at coordinate 12,176 of JAISZB010000317.1, forward strand.
GAGGGTGATTGACGCTATCCCCCTGTTCTTAGGGCATTATGGAGTTCCCTGCAGATGCGCCCCTCCTGCTTTTGGGCGCTCGGGCGGGCCTTTGCCGACGCGCAGACAAAACAGAGTTTTATTCGTTGGTATTAACAGGCTTCAAATTCATCCGCCGATTTGCAGTCAGATATGCCTATTTTGCAACTTGCTATTCTGATTTTCATAGTAAATTGCCTTTTGGGGAGCTTGACTGTACAGCGAGCGCGAATTGCCGCTATCAATCGCACTCGCTGTACAGTCAAGCTCCAGAACAGGCAGTTTCACATGTAAATCAGCATGCTAAGATTAATCTTGCGCAAGCGTTGATTATTCATCACAATGATTTTATTGATTTTGGAATTGGAGTGATTAAAATGGCAAGCTTCGGCGAAAGCTTAAGACTTCTGCGGAAGCACAAAAAGATGACTCAAGCTCAGCTGGCACATGCTCTAAACTTTACCGAGCGGGGATACCGCAACTATGAAATAGGCAAGTCCACGCCATCCTTCAACGATTTGATGGCTATAGCAGACTACTTTGATGTCGGTCTTGATGTTTTAGTTGGACGTCCTTTAAAGAAGTCTACGCTCACTTCTCTTGACGAGATCATATCCGCAGTGTCCGAGGCCGAAGGGCAGAAAGCCTCTCCAGCAGTCAGAAAAAGACGTCCGCAGTCTGAAATCATGGATGCTAAATTCGAAGGCATGATTAAAAATCTAGCCACCGCTGTCGAATCATTAGCGGAGAAAGTAGAACGGCTTGAGCGCGGCAAAGAGTCTGCCGAACCCCCTAACAGCGAATGAAACATATAGATTTAGGCAAATGCAATCGAGGCTTTCAGCAGAGTTGTTATGCGGCGGATACCCCTGCCTTTAGGCATGGGGAGGAAGCCGCATGCTCCTTTCCGTCAATATTGTTTTGCGCTTCTCTAAAGGCTTGAGTTTTTTGCGGCCGGTTCCCGCAGACAGCCTTTCTCCATCCAGCGGGCGAACGCCGAAGCTTCCGCTTGATCGCCTTCCGAAAATGAAGCCTTTGCGTCCGTCCGGCATTTGAACTCTGCCGAACAGCTGAAAGCCAAATGCATACTTTGGAGATTGATTCAGCTTCCTCTTTCCTCCTTTGTTGACAGCAGCCTTATGGATCTGGCGATTGCGCTTTCCCGCTGCTTTCTGCATATAAACTGCATCCAATGGAATGGATTTTGGATTCCCGCCGGTGCATCTCGCGTCCACCGCATGATCTTTTTCCAGGCCATTTCTGATTCTTGTGTCTTTAGCGGTATAGCCGTATGCCGTGCCCGCATCCGGGTGCTTCTCCTTCAGCCTGTTGTAGAAAGCCCGCCTCATGATCCCCATGAACGAGGCGTCTCTAAAGGATTGCCCTCTCTTGAGATTCAACTTCAACTTGCCAGCATAGCGCCCATGAAAGCGGCGCATCGGCGGCCGCTGCGGCAATCCTCGCATAATGCGGCTGGATTGTTCGGAGCGCCGCCTCCGATCCTTCTGCTTTCAATATGATGGACGTTCAGTATGGGGTTCTTGCAATTCTTCCGTCCATGGCACGCATGTCCATCGCGGAACAAGACATATTCCC
>JAISZB010000321.1 GCA_031269465.1 Clostridiales bacterium
CCCCGCGAAAGCAAGGATTCCAAGGGAAGCTCCATAGACATAGTCTGCAAGGTCGAGTCGGGGGAGTTCATTTTGGTGCAGATGCAGGAGGAGTCTCAGGATTTCATCGCCGCGCGGACCGAAATGGAGGCGGCCAAGCTGCCTCTGACGCAGTTCAGCGCCAGCGACGGCGAGCCCAAGTCCACTGTAACATTCAAGAGCTTCAAGAAGATATACACAGTCGTCATCATGCTCGAGAGCCCCCGTGAATTCAAGGAGACGATGCATTTCCTCCACCGGTGCAGGCAGGTCGACATATTGAGCCCGAGACGCAGCTTCGAGCCGATGTTCAACATGGAGTTCTGCTTTGTCGAGCTGGAGAAGTTCATGGATATGTTCGGCCGCGAAGATTTATACGCCCTCAGTCCGGAATTGATGGAATTGGGGCGCTGGCTCAGATTCCTGGGCGACCACAGCGCCGGGGGCAAAAAGGCGCTTGCGGGGAAGGATCCCGAATTCGCGGCGATGCTTAAGGAGGTGACGCGCATGAGCATGAATCGAAATGAGCTGTATAAAATTCTCAGCCAGGAAGTCGATGAGATCCTCAGGCAGGCTGAGATCAACGACGCGAAGCGGGAAGCCGAGGAAAGGGCCGAGAGGGCTGAAGCTGCGGTCGCTGAATCCAAAGCCAAGGCTGAGGCTGCGGTTGCCGAGGCCAAGGCCAAGGCTGAGGTTGCGGCCGCTGAGGCTGCCGAGGCCAAGGCCAAGGCTGAGGTTGCGGCCGCTGAGGCTGAGGCCAAGGCCGCTGAGGCCAAGGCCAAGGCTGAGGCTGCGGCCGCTGAGGCCAAGGCCAAGGCTGAGGCCGCGGCCGCTGAGGCCAAGGCCAAGGCTGAGGCCGATGTCGCCAAGGCTGAATCTGAGGCCGCTGAGGCCAAGGCCAAGCTGAAAGCAATTATCGACGCCGCCAGAGCCGGGACTCTCAATGCCGAATTCTTGGACGCCGCAGCTCTCTAACCCGCCTGGCGAGAAAATCTTCCCTGCACTGATGGTTTGCATATGAACCTCTATGACGCTACGCTTCACCGCCAAGGGTGAAAATATTAAGTCAATTGTATGTTAGAGGCATGGACAAATGTGTCCATAAAATGTATTTTCGTACTAAAATCAGTATATATGCCATTATGTGCAAGCCATCATTTTTCAAGTCCTGACAAGTGTTGCAAACAAGCCAGTTTTTTCTGCAATATGCCATCACATAGTCTTGCATATATTTTATTTGAATAATTCGCTCATCATTAAAATTTCATGTGAAAGTTACTAATTATGTAGATTTACTAACGCAAAAAAAGGATGCCTGCACCTCAGTGCAGGCATCCTTTTTTTGCGTTAGTCTCTAAAACAAATGCATGCAGTTGCAAATCGGCTTAGCATGCCGAAGCATGGCTCTACTCGCTGCAAATGCCCGCCAAAATCATATAAGCGCATGCAGGCCAGCTCCCGCCGCCGAAAAAGCTCGGCGGCCCCTTGAGGGGGTTCGTGAGGAAGGAAAGGCCCATATCCTTGGTCGACTTGCAGTAGCGGCGGGCGATCAACTTGGCCAGATCCTCTTTTCCCGCGTCCATCAATCCCGTGACAATCAGTATATTTGTCGGAGGCATGATATAGCCCAGGGACAGCTTGCCTCCAAGCTTGAAGTCAACGCTTGAAGAGAGCCTTTCGCTGGCAAGCCCGTATGGGGTGAGGAAATCTCCCTCTACCGACAAATCCTCAGCCAGCTTGTCAATTATGTCCTGCGGAAGGCGCTTGCCCAGCACTATCGGAAGATAATAAACATACGAATCCGTCGCCACTATCTCATGCGTTCCGCTGACAGTCGCTATGAAACGCTCGCCATTCCAGAAATGCTCTATTGTCCTTTCAATAATCGCCTTTGACTTGCCGTACCAATCATCCGCCTCTTCGCCGTCTCGACCGAGCATTAGGGCGATGTCTCCCAAGGCTTCAAATAAAAGCGCGAGATATGATGATAGATCAGGCGTCTCCATGATGTTGAAGACCTTGAATGTGGACGGATCATCGGCGCCGCTTTCATGGCCGTGCTCATACTGGGGAATTCCGTCGTGATCGTCGTCCCTGTATTCCATATACCAGTTCGCGCACTTTCCAAAGCCTAAGTACATCGCCTCGAGCTTGCCCCTTGAGATTTCCTTCGCTAGATCATGGCTTTTCATCAGAAGCTTCAAAGCCCAGCCATGAAGCGGCGGCTTGTTGAACTGCCTGTTGGCTCTCATGTCGTCATAATTGTCCGTCAGCTGCCCAGTCGGGCCCTGTCCGTCCAAAGTGTTTAGCAGAAGCTCTATCGGAATGCTGAGATCAAATCTTCCCAGCGCCACGGCGTTTTGGCACATCTGCCATGAAGACGCCGCAGTCGTGCCGAACATATACATAAGGGGGCGTTTGATGAGTCCGCACGCGTCAACCAGGTGAGACCATAAGACGTATGAGAATTCCTCCCGGCGCTCTTCAAGCTGAGCGTCGAAATGAGGTATTGTCTCAAGAAAAGAGTTCCAATCGCGCCCACAATCTTCTAAAGCCTCTTCATAGCTTGGATACTGCTCGCGCAAAACTCCGGCGAATTCAGACTCTTCAATTGCGAGAAGAATTGATCCGCCTTCATCGGGAACCATGTCCATCTTGACCCTCGGGGTAGTAAGCTCATCGTAGTCCCACGGCGCATCCACTTCAAGCTTTCCTTGAAGCGGCTTGAAAATGGCGCTGCACACCCTGCGAAATACCGCTTCCCAAGCTCCGCTGTCGCCGCGAGGCTTGACATAGTCGTCAGACATGTTTTTCCTAAATCGAATCCCCATGCCTGCATCCCCGCGAATTAGAAGCAGCGACGGCTCCGCGAAGCAGAAATAGAGATTCCCGAATCTGGTTTGAACAGTAAGCTCCGTCGCTTGCGTCTTAACCGCATACGGAAGCCGTTTCCCATTGTAGGTAGGAAAAAAATCAATTAGCTTGTTGCTTGGCATATAGAGTACAACTCCATGCCTGGAACCAAGGTACAAAGCCGCCTGGCCGTAGCTGTCATCCGCCATCATCGGAGAAAAAATCCCCATATATCCGCCTTTTCTAAAAAACGGAGTGCCAGCGATGTTGAAGAGTTTTTTCCTGTCTGAGAAAAATGGAGAATCCGAAACTATTGTGAAGCGCTTGCGGACTTTCCATCCGAACTCTATTTCATCAACCATAGCCAAAGCGTAGTCAGCGTATGAACCGTAGCTTTCTCCTGAAGAGTTCAAAATGACATAGTCGGAGCCCGTCATGTATTTGCCTGTTCTTACGCCTCCCGCGTCAAAATTTTTGGGAGGGCTCAAATAGGTCCAGTTTATGCCGCTAGCTTTAAGCTTTTCAAATCCTTTTGCGGCAAACTCAGGAACAGCGCGGAAATCCTTAGCGATCCCTTCCAACACCAGCTGGGGATTCCCCTTGTTTTCATACAGGCTTCCCGCTCCTCCTACAACAAGCAAGCGCACATCTGGCAGCTTTTCAAATACTTTTATAAGATATTCAATTACAGTCAAATGCAAGTGCTCGTTTCCTGGCTTCCCGAACGGAGTCCCAAAAGCGTCTACTACTGCGTCGAAATCTTGCAAATCCGCCGGAGCCAGCTCAAAGACATCGCGTTCTATAACCGGGTATTCAAATTCCAGCCGATGGGCGCTTCCCGGCCGAATCACAGCCGTTACTAAGTGCCCTCTCATGCGCGCCTCTCTGGCAACCAGCGATCCCACCTTGCCTGTTGCGCCGATTACTGCAATCTTCATCTATCATCATCCCTCCCGAGAACCGGAGGATTAAAGGCGCAATCCTGCGCTCGCCAGGATTTTTACGATCATGCGCGCCTGTCGTCCCCCCGGCTCTCACTTAATTCCAATAATTCCAATGCTGGCGGCTTATTTCAATCGATGCGCTCATTTAGGCGCCAAAGTCAGTCAAATGTGCCGATTTTGATGCCTGAGAGTCCACTGAAGGATGCGAAATGACTATATCTACATTTCGCATTAATTGTATAATCAGACATCAAAATCGGAAGCATCCGATTAAAAGCAGTAAAGCTGTCAATAAGACGCAAGCTTGGCGTTTTCCCCATACATTTTGTTATACTCAACCAATAGAGACTCGGCGACTTCAATGCCTCCAAGTCGTATATATTCCCTCGCGTATGAATCCCAATTATCGAAAGATTCGTCGCCAAGTATGAACTTGACGCGCATTTCATCTTCATATTTTGTAAGGTCAGGCATCTTTACCTGGAATTCTTGCGTGGTTATTCCCAAAAACTCATTTCTAAGAAGCGGATTGACTACGGATTGATCAAAGGCCAGCAAAGACAGCTTTTTGTCGATAGTGTCACCCATAAGAGATTCCCTGTAAATATCCAGCCTTTGGAATATGCTGAATATCTCCGTAACGCCTTCTACAACAACGCCGTCAAGCCTTTTATGATCCGGATCATTCATCCAGTAGTGAGTCAGCTCGCCATTTTCATCCGTATCGTAATACAGCCCTTTAGTGCCGTACTTCAGAATGCGGTATCCTTCGTCCCCCATGGACCATTCGATGAATTTCAAAATTCTGTCCACTTCTTCCGCCTTGTAGGATATGCCGCATACAACGGCAAGCGGATCGTATTCAGTCATTCCCGAGAGCCCGTCAGGGCCTTTGACCGGATTTGCGGTCACAAGCTCCGCCTCAGGCTGGGTTTCGGACATGTTGTATGCCAGGTATGGAAATGCCAGATCGCCCCACCATCCTACATACGAGCCGAATTCCCCGCGCAGGAATTTTTGCCAGAATTGATCCGATTTCTGCGTCAATGACTCAGGATCCATGTATTTTTTATCCAGGAGATCCTTTACAAACATAAGCGACTTTTTATAGCCTTCGCTTATGGAGCCAATCTCTATGACATCATTCGTTTTATGATAGAATCCCGGAGCTCCCCCGAACATTCCGTAGAACATATGCATGCCTGCACCGGGGCTGCTGCCGCTTGCGTTGGCATATCCGTAAGTATCGTCAAGTCCGTTTCCGTCAGGATCGTCTTCGGTGAACGCGCGCAGAACCTCAACATACTCGTCGATTGTTTCCGGCGTTTTCAGTCCGAGCTTGTCCAGCCAGTCTTTACGGTAAACGACATTGTACTTGCCGGCGACATTCTTGTTCGGCAGGCCGTATACCGCGCCGTCCACGGACAAGCGCGGCCACAAGTCCTCGACGTACTCCATAATGCCCGGATAATTCCCCACCAGATCGGTCAAGTCCATATACGCGCCTTCCCTGGCGTACTCGTAGAAGTTCGCTATAGGCATTACGCTTAAAGTGGGGACGTCAGCGGACGAAATCAGGAGCGAGTATTTTTGCTGCCAGTTGTCGCTGGCAAAGGTGCCTATCAGTTCAATGCCAAAGGTTTCGAGCAAATACTCTTTTATTACATCTGTGTCAGGCGTCTCCTTGTGGGGGGAAACGTAAAACAGAGTGACGGGCAGCACATCGGAGCTATCTGCGGATGCCACCGGCGCGGTAGCGTCGCCGCCCCCCTCGGCGGTTTGCGTGGAAGGCGCCTGCGGGTTCGGACTGGCCGAAGACCCCGAGTCGCATCCCGCAACTGACATGATAAGGGCAAGTGCCAATGCCAGCGTTGAAATTCTCAGTGATTTTTTCACAATGATTTCCTCCATCCTTTTTTGTTTGCCGCTCAGCCTTTTATCGATCCCATCATTACCCCTTTCACAAAATATTTCTGCAGGAACGGATATATCATAATAATGGGAAGTATTGTTACTACCACAAGCGCCATCTTGACAATCTCCGTGGGCGCGTTGAGCCTGAAATCCTCAAAGATCAGAAGATCAGCCCTATTCATTACGAGCACTTCCCTAAGAAGCACCTGAATCGGCTGATAGTCAGGCTTGTTGAGAAAAACGATCGCGTTGAAAAACGCGTTCCAATTGCCCACGGCATAGAACAGCGTCACAGTAGCAAGGACAGGCTTCGACAGCGGTATATAAATTTTGAATAAAGTCGTAAAATGCCCCGCTCCGTCCATTTGCGCTGATTCTTCAAGGGCGCTTGGCACTGACATAAGAAAATTTCGCATTAAGATCATATTGTAAGTGCTTATGGCGGTAGGAACAATAAGAACCCATATCGTATCAATCAAGTGCAGCCACCTAAGCGTCAAGTAGAAGGGAATGAGTCCGCCGTTAAAGAGCATGGTTATGACTATGAATAGCGTCATATACTTTCTGCCGGGCAGATAGGGCTTTGACAAGACATACGCTCCTATTGTCGTAAGAAGCATGCTAAGCGCCGTGCCGACTATGACGATGAATATGCTGTTGCCAAAAGCCCTGGGTATTCCGGGGTTGTTCAGCACATGGCGATACGCCGCCAGGGAGAACCCGTCAGGCCACAGCAGAATTTTAGATGTATAGATATGATTCATCGATGATATTGAACCCACGCATATGTACCAAAAAGGATACAATGTTGCTACTGAGACGAATCCCAAAAACAGGAAGTTAAAAAGTCTGAAAAGCCTGTCCGAGAAAGTCCTCTCTCCCATATGCGCGCGAGATCCGCTTTTTAGAATGTCGACCTCCTGCTTTTCCTGAATGCTCACCAGATCCCGCCTCCATCCGTCAAGCGCTTGGCGAGGGCGTTAGTGCAAAGAATCAGCACGAGTCCGATAACCGACTTGAACAAGCCCACCGTGGCGCCTAAAGAATAGTTGTTAGTCGAAAAAAGTCCGACTCGGTAGATGTAGTACTCAATTGTCTCCCCTACTCCAAGAACCGTATCATTTATGAGAATGAAAACCTGCTCGAAATTGACGTTTAAAATGTTGCCGACCTGAAGAATAAGCATTATTACTATGACATTCATAATTGAAGGAATAGTAATGTTCCATATCTTTGCGAAGCGCTTCGCGCCGTCAATTGTAGCCGCCTCATACAGCTCTTCGTCAACCCCGGCAATGGCGGCCAGATATACAATGGCGCCCCAGCCCAACCCCTTCCATATGCTTGATAGAACGAGAACCCACCTGAAATACTTGCTCGATCCCATAAAATTAATGGGCTGCCCGCCAAGAAGCTCAATCACCCCGTTTACAGCTCCGCTGCTGGGAGAGAGAAGCATGTAGAACAACCCCCCGGCGATCGTCCATGATATGAAATGAGGTAGGTAGCTGACCGTTTGTATGAATCGCTTCAGGAATGTGCGCTGCACTTCATTTAAAAGTATGGAGAAGATTATTGGCGCGGGAAACACAAAGGCAAGATTCATCAGGCTTATAATGACAGTATTGCCTAATGTCGCGCGAAAGGCGGGGGAGGAAATGAACCTCTGGAAGTTGCCGAAGCCTATCCATGGGCTCTCCCATATGCCCCTAAGCACTTTGAAATCCTTGAACGCTATGATAATCCCGCCCATAGGCACATAGCAGAAGACGGCATACCACAGAAGTATTGGAATGAATAGCAGATAGAGCTCCCAGTGCATCCGCAGCGCACGCAAAACCGTTGATTTTCTCGGTTTGCCGCTGCCATTCGCCTTAACCAAGATATATCACCTCTTTTTTCAGATGCCGGCGCGCCGTCAATCGCGGAGACTCGGATTATACTGAGCGCAGTCAAATATGCCGATTTTAAACAGGATTATCCACTGCAGGCATTGATAGCCAGTAAATTTTGCCTTGACGCTTGATCTGATAAATGTCCTTTTCTTAGCCAAATCGACTTGGCTCGAGCGCGGGCGCCCTTAAAACCGGTTCTTGAGGCGAAGCTCGAGATATACTGATTTTAATAGGAAGCTGCCTTTTTGGGAGCTTGATTATACAGCTAGTGCGGTTGATATCGGCATTTCGTACCTTTCAGTGGATAATCAAGCTCCAAAAAAGGAACATTGAATGAAAATCGGTATAGTGCTTTCCATTATTTTGCGTCCTCCGTGCGGCGTTATTCACATGCCTTTGAGCATTTCCCCGCAAGCTTAATTTAAATAGCGTATCTGCAAATAGGATTGGAGTTTTTAGATCCTCACGCAGTTTCAAAGAAACCTTAAGCATCGGCGCTCTCCCTGTTAAAAGGCAAGCTCAAGACAGTCGAGCGAGGCCTGCCTATCGCGGATTTTAGAGGCTGGCCCGGTTCAGCTTCAAAAGCGGCATATTTTCGGCGCCTCCAGCTATACTGATTTGCACTGAAAGCTCCTATTTTGGAGTTTCATTTTAAAGCGAATGCGATTGATATCGGCATATCGCATCTTGGCAGTGGATAATCAAGCTCCAAAACAGGTGCATTTTACCGCCAATCGGTATCGGTATATTCAAGGATATATCTTCCTTCTGCGCTTGTCTGGAATTCCTGTCATCCTGAAGAAGTAGGTATTAATCACATCCCGCCATTCCTTGGCGTTTTCAAGTTGCATTTCCAGGCGCTTTGAAACTGAAGCGAAGGCAGTCTTCGGAATATGCTTCTCCAGCCTGCGCCACAGCTCAATCATGGCTTCAACATCCTCCACCCCTTCAAAATGAGCATCGTAAATATGCTGAAGCAGGGTTTCGCCGCTTTTCAGCTCGAAACTGTACGGAAGCCTGTGAAAGTACAATAGAAGCTCCTCAGGGCAAGTTCTCGCATCTTCAAGCATCCGCGCTATCTCCGCGCTGTACTGCCTGGTAAACCCCGTGCCTTTGGCGGTGCGGTCAATCCCTATCGCCTTGCAGCTCGCCCTGTGGTAGGTTCCCCATTTCGTAAACTCATACCCTTCCGGGCTGGGGCCGTAATGATGGGCGACATTCACCATCCATCCCAAGCCCAGGGGTGAATTGTACTTCTCATAAACCTTCCTTGATCTCAGAATCATATCCGGCAGGGCTTCATTTACTTTCTTATCAAGCCCGAAGGTCAATTTAACCCATTCTTCCGTAACATCCTTAGCGCTCAGGCGCGGATTCCACGCCAAACGCCCGAAGGCGTACAGGTTTGCCTGCGCCAGGGTATGCCCCGTCCAGTTGTCGTCCAGCCCCACATTGGCGACTCCGGCAATGGATGCGATTTCATCCCCCATGAGATCGCTAAGCGCGCGTCCGCTTCCCGAAGGAAACGCAAACACTTCTTCCCACTGCGAGGCGAGGCTGTACAAGTCAATCTGGTGGCCCGTATATTCCTGCGTGATTTGAAGCTCCAAGCATTCCTTCGTATGCTTCATCGCTCCCAAAAGAGGGGAATTCGGCTCCCGAACCTGAAAATCGCTTGGGCCGTTTTTAACCTGCAGCATGACATTTGAATCAAAGAGCCCATCCTGCGGCTTAAAGAGTTCATACGGCGCCTTGGGGCGATCAATTGAAGAGTCGCGCCAATCCTGCAGGTTATTGTATATGAAGCACCTCCACCAAACGATCCCTCCGAACGGCTGCAACGCCCGAGCCAGCATATTCGCTCCTTCAGCCTGGGAGCGCCCCAATGCCTGAGGCCCTCCTCTGAATTCAGAGTCGACCTTGACCAAAAATCCTGCGAAATCAGGGATGAATCTATATATCTCCTCGCACTTCCTCTTCCACCAGGATATCGCGTTTTCGTCCAGAGGATCCGCGGACGGGAGGCAATCGAGCATAACCGGGCTTTCAAAGTGAACAGACAGCGCGAGCCTTATGCCGTATACCCGAAAGATATCCGCGAGCTTCGCAACTTCAGGAATCATTTCCTTAGAGATGAGTCTGATGTCATTTCCATTGACGTTGACATTATTTACTACTATTGCGTTTATTCCTATGGAAGCAAGAAGCCTCGCATACTCAACTATGCGCGCGACATCGAAGCTAACGCCGCCATCCTTGAAAAAAAGCGAGTCTCCCGCATACCCCCTTTCAATGGTTCCGTCTGTACGATCCCAGTGATTGATGATTCTAAGAGGAACTTTAGGCGAGCTTTCCACGTTTGCTCCGTAAAAGCAGCGTCCGCAGGCCAATTCACGAAGCAAGGCGAAAACTCCGTAAATGACTCCGCTGGCATCAGCTCCGCTTACGCGTATCCCTCCCGCGCCGTCAGACGCCGCGCGATATCCCTCGCGTGAAAGGCTGCCGTCAATTTCAAGAGAGATTGCTGATGCAGCCTCATTATTCCAAATATTTTCTCCAAAAATCCTTTTCATGCCCTCCCAGCATTCGTCAATCGCTATTGCAGGCACATCCGCTGATGAGACTAAACGAAGAGGATGTGGAAAAGCATTCCCGCATGGCTGAAGCCATGCGAAATGCTCCTTATAATTTGCGCCGCATTCTATAATGAACGCCTCCCTTCTCTGTCTTGGACGCATGCTTCGAAAAAGCGGGGCTATAATAATGTGCAGCAATGCATGCAGATTTGCGCATGAACACGCCAAGTTGCATGGGACTGAAGCGCTTTCCAGAAAGACGCGGGACTGGAAAAAGAAAATGGGGCCTCCCTCGCATCCCTTCCACTATTCAGCCTTCCCCGCTATACTTATTTTCATATAAAATTGCCTTTTACAGGCTTCAATGGATAATCAAGCTCCGAAAAAGGAACATTTGATGAAAAGCGGTATATCTGCTTACATTGTACCGCACGTCCAACTGCAGCCAGTTTCGCATGTAAATCAGCATATGCGCAGTTTAGCTCTAAATCTGATGAGGCTGCAAAATCCGGCGTCAGTTAATGGCATCTTTGTCAGATCAAAAGCCAACTTTTTCTATAAATTTGCCATTGCATATTCTGATGCTAATTTTGTACAATAGTAATATGCAATTTCTAGAGGGCTTCTTTCTTATTAGCATAGCTGCTAGAGGAAGCTAAGATGCATGATCCATTTTGCGCATTTGCTAGTGAGCAAACGGAAAGAAAAACTTTATCCTTAAATGCACTGATTTGCAGTTAAATGTACGGACTAATCGGAAATATGCAGATCAGTATGGCGGGGATGACAAAAATGACTTTTAGCATTTTAGACAATTTCCTTCCCTCATAAGCTATGATATCAAGAAATGTGATCAGCTGTAAATGTATAAATCCATTTTTATTTGTCATTATCATGGATCTTTAAAATAATCCGCCGCTTATTTTAAAGTTTGGGTTTCAGTCTGGTTATGCGACGCTGAAGAGGGAAACTTAAAAACCGCTTCATTCGGATGCGCGTCTGCGTATATTGACTTGCAAATGAAACCCCTTCCGGGATCTCGGCTGTAAGCGAGTGCGAAATGCAGATCAATCGCGCCTTGGAATTGGACAGCCATTCTACCATAAAGGCGAGCGTGACTGCAAATCTGCATCTTTGCAGGATCGTGGAATGATTTTGAGTTTCTTCATATATATACTGATTTTCATGGGAACCGCCTTTTTTGAAGCTTGATCATGCAGCGAGCGCGGAATGCCGATATCAATCGCGCCGCTCAATGGACAGTCAACAAAAAAGGAGCATTTGATAAAATCGGCATGACAGCAGGGGAATGTTTGCGGCGCCTTTGGCAGCGAGAGCCAGGCGCCCCCGCTTTAAATCTTGATTTCAATGAGGTGATGAAATGGCTGAAGAAGAAGCATGCAACGATCTCGTTGTGGAGATTGAATACTACAACCACAGAATATGCACGCCCGCCTGGACGATTATTGAGCAGAGGATTCGTTTCGTCGATGTCACCTACATTATACGGGGCAGCGCCGAGTACATGATAAATGGGGAAAAAGTGACGGCTTCAGCCGGGGATCTTCTTTGCATTCAGGCTGGAAGCCTCAGATCAGCCGCCAGCCATCCCGATAATCTGATGGAATGCTACAGCGTAAATGGAAGGGTATCTGACGTTTCCGGAAAGGAAATGGAGATGCCCCTGCCGCTTCTGACTCAGATTGGCATGCAGCAGGATATAATAAATCTCTATCAGGATTTAAACGCCACATGGCTGCTGCGCGACCCCGGGTACGTCATGAGAGCCAGGGCGCTCTATATGATAATCCTGCACCGGTATTTTCAGCTCATCCTCTATAAAGACTACGCCAAAAACCATGACAACAGGATACAAAAAGTTCTTCGATATATAATAAATCACTATTCTGAGCCTCTTACAGTCAGCGGCATGGCAGAAATGGCAGGCCTTAGCTCTTTGTATTTCGGCAATTTCTTCAGGCAGGAAACAGGCCTAACATTCAAGCAATATCTCACGTCAATACGGCTCAACCACGCGGAGGACATGCTTGCCAGCGGCGAATATAACGTCAATGAAGTCGCAGAGGCCTGCGGCTTTCCGGATATTTACTACTTCAGCAAGATATTCAAGAAAAATCGGGGGATATCGCCCTCCATGCTTATTTATTCCGGAAAAAAGTGATCTCGGCATCAAAATCTCGTTCTACATATGCGAAGGACAACCAAAAAGGCAACAGAAAAGCTATCAGGAAATCATGTCGGCACCTATAGGAAACTTCCGATTTTGGGGCCGCTATTTGCTGACGAGCTTATGAAAACATTATTTCGAAGATTGACCCTGGATCGCCTCTGGAGCCTCCTATTCTTCGTAACTCCGGATGTGCGCTCAGATCATAAAGTTAAGAGTATGAAGCAAGGCTTTTAGGAGCGTTGCGAAAAGCCCTTAATAAGCGCCGCCCTAGCGCCTCTTATCACATCGACCAAAGAACTCCACAGCTTTCATGCCGACGCGCGTTCAATCCACCGATTTCGAGGCCGGATTATCCACCGAAGAGTTGCATAATCCGACCCCGAATCCATGTGTTTTTTCACCCGAAGTTTAATCCATCCTTGACATTAAGGCTAGATTTTGCTTGCATGCTGAGAATAATGCGCTTTAGCCTGCACATATCCTTTTTTGTGCCGCCCCAATATCTTTAAGCGCATATTTACCTGAAAACTCAATGTCAATGTCTCTTGCGAATTTATCCGTTCTTATACCGCCTTTCATCAAATGTTACTTTTTTGGAGCTTGATTATCCATTGAATGATGCGATTGATATCGACATTTTGCACTCGCTGTATAATCAAGCTAAAAAAGATTTTATATGAAAAGCAGTATATCAATCAATATGCCCTTTCATCTCTATAAAGAGATAGCTTGGCTTCGCGGAAGCTACAGCCCCATCGGCACGCCGTCCCTTGCATGCAACGTAAAGCCGTGAATAGCTTCGCTCAACATTCGCAGAAATGGACGCGAGCCTGATAAAGGCGCAAAGCCAAGCCTTCCGGCCTATACAGACCCCAGGCGACCATCTCTTTGTCAAGGTTGGGGACATTTTTGCAAGCTGTTTGCACGAAGAGGACGCTGTCATGATGATGGCAGTACATAAGAGGGCTTATTTCTTTTATTGCTTAAGCTTCCTAAACTGCAATATCAACTGCCACAGATGCCATAGGGATGTTCTTCTCGCCAAACTTGCGGAAGAGGCTGTGTCTGGGTGGAGGCGAAGTCGCAGTGCCGCCCTCTGTGCTGTTTTGAGGATCTCTCGCCCAAACATTTCCGCCGGAGTCCTGCAGCCCAATATTTTTCTGGGAAGGTTGTTGTTCCAGTCCGCCGCCTTGGCGTAAAGCGGCGCGGACATGCCGTCCGCGCTTCTCCCTTTTTTCGCGAGGCGGCGCGGAAGTTCGCTGCGGCGCTCGCCGGCCTCCTTCTTGAAGCTTGAGTGGGGATGGCAAAAAAAGACGGCGCAGTCCACAGCGTCCCTCGATCGCCTCGACGAAACCCCCGATGATCTCCCCCGCAGCCGCTTCTACTGCGCTACCGAACCCGCCGAACTCCGCGGTGATCTGGCTACGCGCCGTTCTCTCGACTGTCGCAGGAACTGCGGCCTTGTCCAATTTCTTCCCTACGGCTAAGTCGATCTCCCAATGGCCGGACTCCTCGCGGGCATCTGCGGCCTCCGGGCGCCCGTCTATGCCCGTACCCAGCATTCTCTTGCTTTGGCGGACTTTCTCGCTCTTGGGCTTGCGCCGGACTTTCAGGGCCAAATCTATATTTTTGATCGACATAATGCCTAAATCTATGCACTTGCAGGGCGTCTTGGCGCAAATGGCGGACTTGCCCGAAAGCTCCGGCTTCGCCCTTCCCGCCGCAACGTCGGGAGACCACCCCTCCTTCAGCCTTTCCTCGGCGTATTCGATGAAGTCCGAGAATTCTCCTATTTTAAACGGGTTTCGACTGTTTCTGCGGTTTTTTCATGGCCGCCCGCCCGTCTCGGCGAATTACTCGAACCTCTCCGCCGAATCGCCGTTCGACCGCCTCGCCGTTCCGCGCTCGAATGGAGAGAGGCGTTGAAACGTGCGGCCTTCTGCGCTGCACTTGCATTGATCCATAGGATCCGCCCCTTCATTTTTGTTTTCTCAAACTAAATGATGCTGTGTTTCCCTATGGATTTCTACTGGCTATATCTGTTGCATTTCATTTTACAATGAACCCTTAGATTTCAACGTTTTCTTTTCAGAAATTCCTATTTACAAAACTAATAGCTTATGCTATTATTATAAGATTTAGTGTTGGATTACGCTTATGCAAGAAGCGCTGAGAAGACCTTTATAGAATTTGCTAATATTAGAAGCAATATGGGAATTAGTCAGCACAATTTTGCTGGCGCGATAGGCATTAACTGCAATACGCTTAGCCCCGATTAGAGAGAACATATTGATCCAAGCAAGTCTGAGGCAAGAGATTTTTGAATTCTCTCAAGCGAATGATATTGACGCCCCAACGGAATTGCTAAACCTCAACGATGAAAAATAAGCGTATGTGAGATTTTCGCGGTATGGACGGAAGCAGCGAAAAATCGATTGAAGCTGGGGTCTTAAATGCATGGCCGTCCTTCCTCGAGGTAGTACCGCATCAACCTCGCCCATATCTTCGTCCCGTATCTGGCGGAGCATACTTAGGTGATTGAGCCATCGCCCCGCCAGATTTCGGCTGTGCATCAGGAACTGCTCGCGCGCCTGCCGCTCCGCTATATCTGACGACCCCGCCACCGGCAAAACGATACTGACAGGGCTGTTCATCAAGGAACTGTACGCACGGCGGCCTGAAGCGCCGCATGACAGTATCGCCGGGCAGCTTGACGGAGCAGCGTCGGTACGAGCTATGGCGAAAGTTCAACCTGCGCTTTGAGATGCTCGGGAGCGGCCGCATTGAATCTGCGGCTGCGGGAAGCGTATTCACGGAAGCTATTCTCTGAATCGCCCAATTGGGCAAACTCTCCCGCAACAAGGATGATTCAGGAAAAGCTGCGCACCTCCGACTGGAACTTGACATGCCGATTTGCAGTCAAATAATGCAAATCAGTACAGTCGTTGAAGAGGCGCATAAAATGTCCGCCACTGTCTGGGACGGCGAAATCAAGTAGACGAATCAGTTCATCGGTTCCAATCGGAGCGCATGCTATACTCCATCACGAGGCGCTTCCTGCTTCTGCACGCCATGCCGCACTATGGCAAATATGAAGATGTTCAACTCTTCATGTCGCTTATCGACCTATACCGCTTTGACGGCGCGAAACGGCAGCCAGCCGTAGACGTGTCTGATGTGATGCGCCGGATCCTAAAGGAAAAATTGCTGAGCGGGAGCACTCCGCCGTTCTCGGAGCGCCGGGCGTATACCGTCAACTGCGGCCTCTCGCCGCTGGAAGCGAAACTCTATAACGAAGCGCGGAATATGTGCAGGAAAAGTTCAATTACGCCGACCGAGCGCAAGAACACAGCCGACTTCGCGCTGACCATCCTGCATCGCATACTTGCCTCCTCTCCGGAGGCTTTCAATCACTCAAACGACGCCGTGAACATCTGGAGAGACGCTTTAACGAGGCGAATGCGCCGCCGAATGTTCCATGACGACGGTTATATGCAGCCTGCGGAACTGGAAGATACCGAAGAAAAGTCGTAGACCAAGCGACTGCCGCCCGACCATCTCGGAATTGGAGTCGGAAATCGCCACGCTGAAACGCTTAGCACCAGCGGCGTAAACCGCAAATGGGATAAGCTACCTAAACTGTCGCTAGACGACCAGCGAATATTTGGAAGCATTTGGGCATCTAATAATGGCTTGCGCAAGAAACTGATTATATTCATCTATCTGCTTTTCATATAAACCCCTATGAAGCTTCGCTTCACCACTAAGGATGAAAATATTAAGCTATTTGTGTGTTTGAGACGTGGACAAATGTCCATAAAATGTATTTTCGTACTAAATTA
>JAISZB010000325.1 GCA_031269465.1 Clostridiales bacterium
ATCTGGCGTTGCAAGTTGACTTGCTTTATTAAAATAGGATTGCCTTTTCAGCTGTTTTGAGAAGCTTTCGTCAAATATGTTCTATTATTAATTTGAATTATGCAAAATAAAACCTTATATTTAAGAATATATAAAATAATTGAAAATCCAAAATTCGTTTTATTCAGAGCTGACTATTATACCGCACAACACACAACGGCTACGCTGCTAAAAAACCTTAAAGTGCCGATACGTGTCGCTCAACTTATGCTTGGACACGCCAACGCCTCTACAACACAACAAATTTACCAGCATGGTGATGAGAGCATACAACGCGTCGCTGCAACTTCTATTGCGGATATGATTGCTGTGCGTCCGACGGCGGACGTTTACGGTTGCAACAATTCCTGTGAAAACTGCTGTGAAAAAGGTAAAATCTCGAACTATTTCGAGATTTTACCTTTGTGGCTCCTCCCTGACTTGAACTGGGGACACAAGGCTCTTCAGGTATACTTTGCCAGATAGATGCCCAATTAGCGGGAATCGTTGCAAGCCACGACACAACAGGGGTAGAATTGGCTAACAAGATTTTTTCTGAGATGTTGCGCCATATCCCAACTTATGCCATAAAGCACGCACGAACACAAGCAATTGCACACATTTTTGGATGCGTTGCTGTTAAAAACTTCTGTCATATTCAAATAGCAAATATAGAAACACAAACGAGAACATCCAACATTATCGAGCTTTACAACACATTTACGAAGCAACTCTTAAAACGACAAGTGACCCATTTCGGATTAGGCATATACCATGACGGTATTGAGACAAGTCTAAATCTCATTCCGCTACGGATAACACGGATTATTGGAGCGTGTGATTGTACCTTTTACTATCTCTTTAGGCTGGAGTACCTATAAGATATTCTTGGACAGCATAGTCAGTTAAGACTTAGGCTAGTCAGTCAAGGCTTGCAACTGCAAGCCCTTGGCTTTAGCTATGGGGTGATTGACCTCAATTCTCCATCCTAACCAGCGTTCCATGCACGCCCTGCTCTTGAGGGGAAACTATGAGCTTGGACGCAAGCCGACTTTTTAGCTCCTCTACGTGAGTGATAACCCCCACTTTCATTTTTTCGAACTTGAGCCTCTCCAAAGTGTTCATGACAGTATTTAGAAGCTCTCCGTCCAAGGTTCCGAATCCTTCATCCAGGAAGAACAGATCCAACGAAGCGCGGTTCTTGAGTTGAATTTTGCTGCTTAAGGCCAGAGCCAGGCATAGTGAAGTTATAAAGGTTTCTCCTCCTGAGAGGGTTTTAGGCGATCGCCTTATGCCGCCGTTGTAGTCATCGCGAACGACGAAATCGGTCCCGCTCAGCTCCAGGGCGTATCGTCCGCTTGTCATGTCTTTCAAGCGCCTTGACGCATCTGTTGTTATATAGCTGAGCTGCCTTCTCGCTATATGCTCGACAAAGCGGTTTCCTTGGAACAATTTCTCCAGATCAGCCAGTGAGTCATGCATGCAGTTTAGCTTTTTGAGGTTGCTCCGCTCTAGCTGAGCCTTTTCCAGATTGCTTCCCATCGTTTCCAGCCTGGCTTGCAAAACCGCGTTCGCCCTTGTCAGGCTGTCAATCTTGATTTCGCCTTCTGAAATTTTAGCTTCCAGATCTTTAAGCTTTTCCTTGAGCCCTTCATGCTTGCGGCCCGCAACTTTTTCTTCCAGCCTAGACACATTGTCCACGGCTTTTTTCAGTTTGCCCTCGTAATCGGCAATATCCTTTTCAAGCCTCTTCTGCTCAGCCTTATCCAAGCAGCAGGCCAGCGCTGTTTTTTCGGAATCGAATCCTAATTCTAAAAGCATAGAGTCGCGGCTTTCAGATTGCTCCTTAAGCACTGCGGAAATGGTTTCATGCTCTTTTCTAAGGCCTTCCGCCTCTTTGCTGATAGTCTGCCTGCACTGCCTGACTTTTTCAAGCTCCGCCATCGTATCGTCATAAGCCTTGAGAATTCCAGCCATCGCTGACTTTACCTCAATTAATTCTCCCTTTGGATCGTAACGTTTTGTCAGGCTTTCAATTTCATTCCTGAAATGCTTGGCGGTCTGCCTTTTTTCTTGTCCTTGAGCCTCAAGGGCGGACAACGCGCTTTCCAAATCAGAGAGCTCTTTTTGCAACTTTTCCAAGCTTCTGTCGATATCCGCCTTGCTCGCCTTAAGCTCCCTTTCTTTTTTGTCTATGGATGTACGCTCCCTGTCGAATCTTTGGAGTTTTTTCTTCCATTCTCCAAAGTCGCTTTCAGAGAAAGGGCTTCCATCTAAATTGGGTTCGGCGGATGCTGCATCCAAAAGCTTTGCGCTCTCTAGAGCCTCTTCTGATTCGGCTTTCGCAAGCTCCTGCTTCCTCTCATCGAGGGCGGCAGCGGCATATGAAGCTTTCTGCGAAGCTGTCGCTTCTTTCAGCTTCACTTCATTTAGGGATTCTTCAAGATCTTTCCGCTCCTTGGCAAAGAGCTTAACGGCATTTTCCATTGAGATGGATCTTTTTTCAAGCTCAGCAAGCTCAAATTTAGCTCTTATGGGTTCAAACGAGCCCAAGTCTATTAAAAGTTCCGCCGTTTCAGCTTCAATAGCGGCAAAGCGGCTTTCTGCAGCGGCGGATGCTACCAGAGCGTCCTGGTGCTTCTTCTTCTCTTTTTCAAGATTCTCCAAAAACAGCTCGCGCCGCCTTTCCAAAGATTCGATTAGGCCTTTAGCTTGGGTAATTCCGTGATGCTGAGCCAGAAGGGGATGGTTCACCGATCCGCAAACAGGGCAAGGTTCATTTTCACCCAGGCTTTGCGCCAGCAGCTGCACGGCATTGTCCTTATTGAGCCTGTTAAGCTCCAACTCTGCGTCAGCCAAAGATTTCTCAGCCTCATTGCGGGATTTGGAAACGCTGTCCAAGATGGCAGAGCATCTTTTGAAATCAGTCTCTGCCTTTTCTTTTTTCTTCTTAGATTTGCGCAAATTTTCCAATATTTTGCTGCCTTCTTCGAAAATCTTCTGCTGAGCTTGAAACTCTTTCGCAAGCCTCTTTACATCCTCCTCAGAACCCGGAACATTTCGAGAATGAGCCTCTAAATTTGAAAGGACTTCTGAGAGCAAAGCTTTGCAAGCCTTCAATCCGCTCGAAGCCTCTTGACTGTCCGCAGACATCTTGGTGACGGATTCCCTTAGCTTTTCAGTCTTTACCACAAAATCGCTGCAGCTTTTTACCAATGCGCATCCTTCTTCAATTCTCTGCCTGAACTCCTGAGGCACAGATATTTCTCGTTTGCGCAGGTCAAGATCTTCCAGTTCCTTTGCAATGCTCTCCGAGTCGTTCCTCAGCCTCGCATTTTCATCCGAGCATCTAGTCTTGCCGCTTCTCAGCGCTTTGTACTTGGCGGATATATCCTCAAGCTCCCTTTCAAGAAGCACTGCGTTTGACAGTATTTTCTCAGCCTGGTTGAGCTTGGCTTCTTCCTGAATAAGCTTGGGGTAGATCTCATCTTTATCCTTCGAGGCCTTTTCAAAGAGGGGAAGCAACGCTTCCTCTCTGGCTGCCTCGGCAACCGAATCTTTCAAGTTAGCCTCAATCTTCTTCAATATGCCTGAAGCTTTTCTGAAACTCTGCTTAGCGCCTTCTATCAGAGGGATCACTTTGTCCGCTTTCGCCGCAAGCTCCACTTTCATTTTCTTCAGGTCAAACCCAGGCTTTTCACGCATCAAGGCATCCATTTTCGCTCCGGCTCCCAGAAGCTCATCGCATACTTCAAGAAACGCGGCCAATTTCAGCTTTTCATCAGTTTGAGCTGACCTTTCGGCCTTAAGATTTTCAAGCAGTGCGGCGTTTGCTTCAAGGACGAGGCTTTCCGATTTTATCTTCTCCTCAGACACATCCCCGTATATGGTCAAGGCGTATTCAGAAGCTTCTATTTTGCCTTTGACCTCGCTTTTCTTTTCTCTGAACTTCCTAGTCAAAGGATCTCCATATTTTTCAAGCCGGAAGATCCTGCCCAGCATGTCGCAGCGCTCCTTGTTCATCAGAAGCAGAAACTCGCTGAACTTGCCCTGCGGAAGGATGACCGAGCGGGTAAAGTCATCGTAATTTATTCCGATGAGCTTTTCCACCTCGCTTGCGACTTTGCTTGGCTTGTCCGCCAGAACCTGTCCGTCCTTCTCGCAGAGCCTTGCGGAAACGGCGAGGATTCCCCCCGAAGAGTCTCCCGCTCCTTTGCCGCGCTTGTATGATCTCTCGGCTATATATACTTTTCCTGAAATCTCAAAGCTCAGATACAGCTTTAAGATGCTGCTCGAGGCGTTGATGCACTGCCTGGAATTCTTGGAGCTGTACCGCGCCATCTCGTCATAGAGAGCCATGGTTATTGCGTCTATGATTGTTGACTTCCCGCTTCCCGTCGGGCCGCATATCCCAAACAGCCCGCTTTCGCAAAGGCGGCCGAAGTCTATGCACTGCTCGGAATCGAAACTGTTCAGCCCTTCTATCTTAAGCATCAAAGGCTTCATCGGTCATCCTCCTCTCCGGAAATCGAAAGAAACAGTTCAATCAGCTCTTCACTTGGCGCGGCTCCGCGAAGAGATAAATAAAAATCCGCGAATTCTTCGGCTATCGTCTTCTCCTCAGAGGAGTTTCCAGCATCCGCGTCCACTGAATCCATAATGGGATTTATCTCAACTATATCTCTTTTGGCGGATTTCATCAGCTTCATCTCCGAAGGCGTTAAAGGGCGGTCAGTTTTCACTTCAAGAAATACCCAGCTGTTTTCCGCTCCCCTCGCCTCGCATTCGGCAATCGCTTCTTCGATGCTCCCCAGCTTCCAGACTTCAACAGGCTTATAGTTTCTTAGATGCACCTTTTCAAAGGCAGGTTCTTTGCCGGGGTGAACGTCGACTATAATCACGCTTTTCGCATACCCCGTCTCGCTCTTTGAATACTGTATTGGGGAGCCGGAATAAAACGCGTTTTTTAAGCCCGCCACAGCCTGCGGCCTGTGCAGGTGCCCCATCGCTATATACTGCGCCTTCTCAGGAAGCGCCTTTGGCTCCACCGCATAGCTTCCGCCCAGCTGTATCTCCCTTTCAGAACCCGAAGACTCCCCTCCGTTTATGTAGAAATGCCCCATTGCCAAATTCACTGCGTCATCCCTGAACTTAGCCGAAAGGGCGGCGAATATCTCTTCCACTTTCTCAGAGTAGCTTTTTCTTATCTGCTCTTCATGGCCGGGCGCAGTAAAAATCTCATTCAGCCTCTTCTCGCTCGGAAACGGTACAACCGCGATTATCGCCTTTTCTCCGTTTACAAGAAGCTCCAGCATGCCTTCATCAGAATCCAAAATTGAAAAGCCGTCGTATTCCCCAATTGCCGCCTTTGACCCTTGAGAGTCTATAATCACTACTCCGGACAACGCTGCAAGGCTCGCCGCAGCCCTCATCCTCTCCGGGCTGTCGTGGTTTCCAGAAATGACTGCAATCGGCCTTTTCCCTTTTTTTGACAGCCGGAGGCAGGCGCTATAGAAAAGCTGTTCCGCTTCCGCAGGAGGATTGCTGTTGTCATAGACATCACCAGCCAGGAGTATGAGATCAACGCTCCGCTCCTCGCAAATCTGCTCCATCTCGTCTATGAACTCCTCCTGCTCCGGCAATCGGGAATGCATTTCAAGATGCTTTCCCAGATGCCAATCCGATGTATGAAGTATCCTCATATGCCTCAGCCGCTTTAGGATTGGGCGGCTGCCTCCTTCCTTTATCTTTGACGCCCATAGCTTTGAAGCGAAGCTTGAGTCGCTCATCTTGCGCCTATCGCTTTCAAAATAAGAATTTATTTTTGCAATCCAAAGATTCCATATAAAAAATGCCGATTTGCAGCCTAGTGCATTTATTTTGGGCTTGATTATCCAGTTTCGCTGTATAATCAAGCCCAAAAAAGGCTGCCTCACATTATAAATATAGATGTATATGAATGCGCGCAACACGCCATTAATTTTAAAGGAAATACCGATGCGAAGTCAAATGTACAGATTTTACTGGAGTCTTTTCCTTTAAATCATCGGTGTTATGCAGCGGAGCCCCCCGCCTTTAGGCATGGGGAGGAAGCCGCATATCCTCCCTTTCAGTCATACTGCTTTGCATTAGATAGTTCCGATTTTGATGTCGGATTATACAATTATCTCGAAATGTGGATATAGTCATTTCGCACCCTTCAATGGACTCTCAGGCATCAAAATCGGTACATTTGACTGCAAAGCGGTAAAGAATAGCAGTTCTCCCGGACAATAGGCTGAGCTTCTTGAAGCTCATGCCTGCGGATATCTTCTCGCCGTCCAGCGTGCGAACGTCGAAGCTCCCGCTTGATCTCCTCCCGAAAATGAAGACTTTGCGTCCGTCTGGCATTTTTACTCTTCAAGCTACTGATATCCAAATACATAGGTGGTTGCGCTTCCCTGCCGCGTTCTGCATATAGATTGCTTCTAGCGGAATGGATTTCGGATTGTAAGAGCCTGCTTCTTGTCCCATATGACGGAATTGAAGCGCGACGCGACTCCGCTGGTTGACTGGCGGCCCTCTCCGTCTCTTCCTCTAAGCGCGAGAGCCTGGCTGCGTCCGCCTCAAGGTCAAATGGATCTATTTTGAAGCTTGATTACCATTGAGTGGTGCAAAATGCCGATATCGGCATTTCGCACTCGCTGTATAATCAAACTTCAAAATAGAAATTTCAAAATCGTGTACATGCTTGCAACAATTTGCCGCATTTGAGTAAAGCAGTTTATGCAGGCAATTTATTTGCCCTGAAGGTATTGCTTAACTAGTCGCTCTAAGAGATGCTATGTCAAATGAATTGACTTCAACGACATGCGTGAGGTTGCTAAGCTTCGATAAAACTTCCTTATTCTTGCGATCGGTAAATTCGTCAATTTTAATCGCAAAGCCGTGGATTTCTTGATCAATAGATGAAAGCCCGGAGATTTTTTCTTCAAGTCGTTCTTGGCCAGCTTCAAGCCTGCTAATCTTTGTGTTGGTTTCAGTCAGACCAGCTTCAAGCCTGCTAATCTTAGAGTTGGTTTCAGTCAGACCGGCTTCGAGCTTGCCTTGACCGGCTTCAAGCCTGCTAATCTTAGCGTTGGTTTCAATCAGACCGGCTTCGAGCTTGCCTTGACCGGCTTCGAGCTTGCTAATCTTAGCGTTGGTTTCAGTCAGACCGGCTTCGAGCTTGCCTTGACCGACTTCAAGCTTTTCAAGCCTTGAGTTGGTTTCAGTCAACCCACTCTCAAGTTTTGACAACTGGTTTCTAGTTTCAGTTTGGCTCTCAACTAAGCTTTGAAGCATGGATATAATGGAATCTTCGTTATTCATGAAATTGCTCCTCTCGAAGAAAATCAAAAAACGCGGTTTCCCTTTATCTTGAATAAGGTTTTAAGCAGCATATTCTGAAACTGCCTAGGTACATTTGACTGCAAATCGGTATGACTCTTATTTCAATTTAGAGAAGCTTATTAAGGAGCTGTGAAAAATAACTTGTTATTTTAGGGGCGAGCGGCAGATTGACATACATTAACACTGGCAAGCAATTCATCTGATGCTGTCCAGCCTGTTTCATATGTATTTTCATCAAGTATGCATCTTGCTTTCTTTTAAGCCTTTTCTTTTTTCTTTGCATCCACAGATTCAGCGGACTCATGCTTTGACATGATTTTTTTGTTCTTGCGGCTATAAAATTGATTTATTCAATAATTAGGGGGTGACTGACTGTCGAAAGCAATTTGCTTAGCGTACTGGGTGCGCCTTGAAGTTCCGCAGGATTCTTTCAACCCCTTCCGCAGAATCTCCTCGCGCATGCTCCGATTTCTGCTTGCATCGGCGATATTCTATGCTGCGCTTATCGCTGCATTTAGTTTCCTGCTAACCATTGAGGCGTTGAGCAATCAATCGCTAAAATGGGAATTTCATATACGCATCAGCATGCACAGAGCATAAGGCCTGCCCTTTAGTATTACTACTCTTTCACGACGGACTGCTGCGGCCTTTGCGCACTGTAATCGCCTTTTATGCTCAAGTTGAGAAAGAGCTATGGATTAGGGCTGCGCTAGTAGGTTCTACATGCAACCCATCGTAATTCTCGCCGCAAAACCAGCGCCAATCAATCTGGGTTTTAATGATCCCGCTTCAACACCTTTTGAGCGTTAAAGAGACAGTGCGCAATCAGTTCTTAATGAACAATTAGGCTTATATGGCATATTCTCCACAGTCGTAGCGGACTGGCGCTTTCCGTCCCCTAATGTTAACACTGACGATGAGAATTGTAAATGATAAAAACTATCATAGTTTCAGTCATATGCTATTTTCTAGCAATTTGCTTTTCTAATGATCTAATAATCTTTTCTAAAATGAATAAATTTCAAATGGCCTCAACACCCAAAGGAGCGAAAGCGCGATCAGAAAGTTTTGCTATTTATGAGAATTTTAGCTTAGCCTTTAGGAAAATCAGAGCTTCAGAATTAAGGCTAAAGTTGAGACGCTTATGACGATTTATGCTATGAGCATAGAATAGTCTACGTCCACCTTTTCGAACTCAAATTTACTGTTATGCAATTATATTGCCTCATTATATAAATTGCAACGTTCATGAGACGAATTGCTCGGGGGGAGGCGGCGCGGGCCGGTGCCTCAGGCGGCTTCCCGCCTCCTCCCCCCGAGGCTGAAAAAGCTGGGGAATTTGGCGATTCGGGCCGTTCCCACGGAAAGCTCTTAAATATGCGTATTTATGTCATTTAATCTCATCAATTTGCTTGCGCGATTCTTCCAATTGCAGTTTTGCATCTTTTTCCATTTCTTCATCTGAAAGCAATGGCATATCTGGATCTGGACTAATATAATATGTATCAAAGTACCGTTATACTACCACTGCTAAAGATTTCAACAGCGTTTTCACTGAGAACATTTGATTAGTAGGCCGGTTCAGAAATGCATCAGACTTTCTCTCAACGCAATTATAGAAGTAAATTCTTCTTTGCATAATGTTATGTCTACGACTCATGTTATGTCTATGACTCGCATTGCCGTCTGAATGAAAAACTTTCTTTAAGAAACACCGTGTATCTTTCTGAATCCATGAAAGGCTTTCCTGACAACTAAAGACCCATTTCTTTTGTGAGTGTTTCCCTGTGCCTTCCAATTTGAGGATACTGAAGCACCCTACCCTTCATTACCTTTACCTTCGGCTTCGGCCTCGTCCATTCCCCTGCGTTTTCCTTGGCCAGGGCGGCGGCGCTGATTGCAACATTGAATGCGGCTGCCAGCATGCGCGCCAGCCCAAAACCAAAAAGCAGTGATCCGACACCCATTGTACAGATGGGATTATTTATGGATGGAAACGGGATTCCCATATCCATGTGCGTCAGCTCCGGCTCCGGCAACGAACAGAAATGCCCGGTTCCGCTGGAGCATAAGATCACGAAAAAAGCGATGGGTTCAGCCATTATAAAAAGTTGTTTTCATTAACTGAACTTAGATCTATTAAGGCATTTTGTCAGCATTTCTTTTTTTTATCGTCAGCTCTGAATAAAACGGTATTTTGGATATATTTTCATATATTCACTAATATATATTATTTAAGATATATAAATTCATTTTAACATATTTCAAAAATTAGTTTGAATTTCAGAATAT